>NZ_JBFTJT010000013.1:0-178271 GCF_056395565.1 Paenarthrobacter sp. 10L412
TCGCCCGTGTGCACGAGGTTGTCCAGGACTGTGGTGGCACGAACCTTCTCTCCGGTGTACTCCAGGCCGTCCAGGCAGATCATCAGGTTGACCGATTCGGCTTCCTCGGCGCCGTGGGGCAGGTACAGGTAGACACTGCTGGTGACGCCCGGGTAGACGGTGTGGCTGGTCCACCTGAAGTGGTAGTACTTCCCGGCAGGAACGCCCTCCTGCGGCACCGACCCGGATGTCAGACGGTACTCCGACACCGTGTCGTTTTCTGATGACTCGACGGTGGCAAGGTCCTTGCCCGGGATCCGACCCTCATCAAGGAGGTTTGCTTCAGACCACATACCCAAATGATCAAGCTCGACGAGCTCGAACTCGGTCGTGGCTGTTCGCGATTGGTTCAAGGTGAAACACCCTTCCTTCTTCTCAAGGTGGTCAAGACGTTGTCTTGAGGTCGTGTCGACACTAAGGGACCGCTCTTTAGTTGGGGAGCCTGCCGTCTCCACCGTGTGAAACCCAGCACCTTCACGACAGTCGTAGGAATTGACTTTTTCCCACGTGAAACGCTTCGGATAGTGGTGTTATAACAAATCGACCTAGCAGGAGTTGGGGGTATTCCAGCGCCTGCATCGGCGGCGGCGACGGCAAAGCCTTCAACCGGCGGTACCGACAATCGCAGCACCATCGACAACGTCGCCATCAATGAGCATGCCAAGTCATGCACCTGATCAGCGTGATATCGGGGGTGGGTATTGGTGATTGGGAGGAAGCCAAAGTCCTGACGGCTCGTTGGTAAAACAACTAGTGACGAGCAGATGACCAAGCAGCGAACATCATATTCAGACCATCGGCGTGTGATGCATGTCCCAACAACTGAACAGGCCTTGGTGACTTTCGCGATGCGCCGAAGGAGCAGCCGCTCATGTTGGACCGCGCTGAAGACGCGGCCCTGTCTCGGGGAAGACTAATATTTCCAGGAAGGTACTGATCGAATATGGACGTAATGAGTTCAGTGGATGTTAAGGCGCCGCCACAGAGCCAGCCACACCTCAAGGGCAACATGGGGTTCCTCTCGCTGTTCTTCAGCGTGGTGGCGTACAACGCCCCCCTGGTGGTCGTCGTCGGCGCCATCCCCATCATGGTGAGCAGCGGGGCAGGCCTGGGCACGCCAGTGTCGTTCATCATTGCAGGGGCCATCCTGGGCGCCTTTGCCGTCGGCTTCACGCGAATGTCCAAAATCATGCCGAAGCCCGGCGGTTTCTACTCGATGATCACCGCCGGACTCGGTCGGGAAGTCGGCCTTGGCTCTGGTCTAGTAGCACTTCTGGGTTACTTCTGCGCCTATGCCGGAAGCGTCGTGTTCGGAGGTGTCGTCATGGGAGAGTTGGTCCATGGCACGCTCAACGGGCCCAACCTTCCCTGGTACGTCTGGGCTAGCATCTTCTGGGCTGCCAGCTCAATCCTCGGCTATTTCAAGGTCGAACTGTCAGCAAAGGTGCTGACTATATTCCTGTTCCTTGAGGTCGTCATCGTGGTCGCTTACGACGTCCTGGTCTTCGTCAATGGGGGAGCAAGCCATGAGGGCATCTCCATTGCACCGCTGAGCCCGATGCACTGGTTCGATGGGTCCTTCCCTCTGGGTTTGCTCTTCGCTCTCGGGATGTTTGCAGGTTTCGAGGTGACCGTTCTGTTCCGTGAGGAGGTCCGGGATCCCAGCCGAACGATTCCTCGCGTCACCTATGCCGTAATCGCCTTGGGGACGGTCGTCTACGGACTTTCCGCACTGTTGTTCCTCAACTCGATCGGTCTCGACCAGGTAGTTGAAGCCGCCACCGAGGACCCAACCGGTTCAATGACTCACAGCCTCCAGGCTTTCGGCGGGAAAGTCCTCGCGGACGCCGCGACCGTCCTCGTCAATACGAGTACCTTTGCGGTGATCCTCGCAGCGCATAATATTTCGGCCAGATATTCCTTCAATTTGAGTGCCGACGGCATCCTTCCGCGGAAATTGAGTATGGTGCACCCCCGCCACGGCTCTCCGCACATCTCGTCCATGGCCATTAGCGGTGCAGGCCTGGTTGTAAGCCTTGTAGTGATCTTCACGGGTATCGGGGCCATTGACTTCTATACGGCTCTGCTCGGCATCACCAGTTTCGTGATCCTCGGCGTGATCTTCGTGACAGGCGTCGCAGTTCCGGTCTACCTGCGTCTCCATGGCCGGCAGCATTCTGTGTGGAGCAGGGTCGTCTTACCGGCCGTGTCACTTATCGGTCTGGGAGCCGGACTGATCCTCGCGGGGGTCAATTTTCCCCTCCTGGTCGGCGGCTCCTTCGTCCTGGCAACCATTCTGATGGCATTGATCCTCGGCCTATTCGTGCTCGGCATCGCTCTCGCGGTGGTTTACCGGCGGACCAAGCCGGCCACCTATGCCCACATCGGGCGTCAATAAGGTCGGACTTCAGTCGGATAAGAGAAAGGTGACTGCTTCCCGTGGACTGGACCAAACTCAGTCAAGTTCGCGGGGAGCAGTTAGTGCCAGGTCAGCGGTTTGCTTGTCACGTCGGAGGCAAAACCCGACGTGGAACCGAGGGCTGCTGTGTTAAACGGGACGTCCCAGCGGAACGAGGGGTTTGAGGCCCCGTCCGACGAAAAGGTTTGTCGGTTGCCCTGGCCAGCTGCCGGGAAGAAATAGGCCGAACGCGTAATCACGGCCTAGCGGTCCCTTGCCAGCGGGAACGGCGGAACCGGGTCGCGTCGGTTAAGGCATGATCTGCAGTTCCACTCGGTGCTGTCGCGTTCGCGCTGTGAATCGATGAGGCGCGAAAGAGCCCCACGTCCCTTTGACGTGGGGCTTGCCTTCCGCCAAGAGCAGAGCCAGTACATGTGTTGTTCGAGCAGTCGCGGGTCAGGCTCCGGCGACGGGCGCTCCTGAATCCCTAACTATGGTGCCCTGGTGCCGCCAGGTATTGGAAGGCGCTCCAGGACGACGCAACCAACCGGCAGCCCCGCTCGTGGCGGGCAGCGAACGACGGGCGAGCTTTTGCCCTGCTCGAAATACTGCGGGGCCGTCACAGGACAAGCATGTCAGCTCCTGCCGGGCCGCTCTCCGCTTTTCGGGTTGGAGGTTCGCAAACTCTTTGGCCGTCCATTCTGATCCGTCCAAACCGCTCTTTGCCATATACAAGGCGCCTCCTCGTGTTCTGATTTGCGGAGATGAGTGGCCTCCGTTCTGTTCTTGCGATTGCCATCGGTAGCCTTGGCCGCCGACAACGCCATCGTCACGCCCGGCGGCCCTCATTCCTAAATGCCTAGGAGGCGGCTGGAGTCGCGTTGGTGGGGGCGCCGTCGTTACAGGCAGGTCAGGATTTGGAGCTGGGGCGACCAGGAATGTGGCTCAGTATGGACTTTGAGAAGCCACCATCAACGCAGATGTCTTGACCGGTGACATAGCCCGATAGAGGGCTAACTAGAAATTCGATCACGTTGGCGATGTCCATCGGATCTCCAATTCTCCCCAAGGGGATAATGTCCTCCCGCGCCTTCTTGATTTTGGGATCTTCATACATTTTTTCAGTCATCCGGGTGTGGGTCATGCCTGGGGAGACCACATTTACGCGGATGCCCTCGGGTGCCCATTCCAAAGCGAGTGTCTGGGCCAACATTGTCAAAGCAGCTTTGCTGGGGCTGTAGGCGCCCGATCCCGCGTGTGGTTGTTGGCCGGACATGGAGGAGGTGAAACAGGCAGCCCCATGGCTGTCCTTCAGGTGCGGGTAGCTCGCCTTGGCAAGAAGCCATGAGCCCCGGAGGTTGACGGAGAACATTCCGTCCCAGTCCTCGATGGACAGGTCACATATGGTTCCGGGGTTGGCGATTCCGGCGTTGGCTATCAGCGCGTCCAGGCCACCGAATTCTGCTACAGCAGCTTTGACCAGCTGGCTTGGCACATCGGGATCCCCGAGATCACCTGCCAAGGCGATGGCGGTGCCTCCAATTGCCTGGATTGAACGAACAACCTCATCTTGGCTGGTGTTCGATTCGTGTCCACATACGGCAATCATCGGGTGCACCCCACGTTCCAGAGCCGCCTCCGCGAGTCTTAGGGATGTCGCTGCGCCGATTCCGCTGCTTCCGCCACTGACCAAAGCCCTCATTACGCAAACTCCTCTTTAAGGTTGATACGCATTGAAAAGTGTCTCTCAACAATGCAAGTTTCTGTGGTTGGAAAATTCTTCGTGGAGCCGGATTTCCGGCGTGGGAGTTAACCCTCCAGCTCCCATCCGCGGTTCTTGAGGTCCTGCATGGCCTTCGCAAATTCATTGACCGGGTTCTGCTCACGGATGATCTCCAGAACGACGTTCTTGACGCCGCACGTGTCCTTGACGGCTTCGCCCAACCCATTCCAGTCGATGACTCCCGTACCGATGGGGTCGTGCCCCCAGCTGTCCACGCCGGTATCGGAAATGTGCACGAGTCCGATGGACTTGTGATGCTCACGCAGACTTGCTACGGGATCCTCACCGATGTAGGCAGCGTTGGCGACGTCGTAAACGATCTTGACTGAATCGTCGTTGATCGTGCTGACGACACCTGCCAAGTCCCGGATCGTGGGAGTGAAGCAGTAGGGGGTGTTTTCGAAGAGCAGTCGTGTGCCAGCCCCCTTGGCCAGCGGGATGAGATTTTCTAGACTTTCATACATCCATCCGTGGACGCTTTCGAGTGAGGGTGAGATCATAGGACGTCGCGTGCCGGGGGAGATCACAACCTCGGGTACGTCCCAGGCGGCAGCCAGGTCAATCACTGACTTGATATGGTCAATGCTTTTGCGGCGCATGTTGGCGCCGGGGCTGGCAAGGTTGATGTCATATCCGCCAGCGTTCAACGACCGTATCTTGGCACCATACTGGCTGAGCCTGGCTTGGAGGGCCGTGCGTTCGGAGCCCGACAGCTCATCCGGCCAGCAGTGCGGAGAGCTGACTGGCACTTCGAACGTTTTGTAGCCGTTGTCGACAAGTTCGGCTATGGCATCGATCGCCGTCGCTGACCATAGATATGAAAACGTGTTGATAATCATGCTGTTCACGTAGGAGGAGTCCTCTCAGTTCCGCGCCATTAGAAGAAGGCTTCTTTCATAGCGCACATTGAATTTTGAGCTGCAGCCGAGCCAGGACAGCTCGGTGCCGAGCGTCTATTTGGAGTGCCTGGATACGTCGACCATCGACGTCGTGCCCGAAATCAACTGTTCGCCTTCGAGTACCTCAGGGTCAGCGAGTGCCACGGTGGAACGGCCCCCACGGTTGCCGGTCTCGGGAAGCGTGAAGTACACCACGAGGCAGAGGGCGACGACGACGATCATGTAGACGGCGACGAGCATCGGCTGCCCGGCCCCGACGAAAGCGGCAGCAACCAGCGGTGCGGTACCACCGAAGACGGCAATCACGATCTGATGCGCGAAGCCGATGCCTGATACCCGGACGGATGCCGGGAAGAGTTCGGCCTGGATGGTCGGATAGACCGACTGCCAGATACCGAGAACAACCCACCCGGAGGCCGATACCAGGACGTATACCCAGAAGCCAGGCTGGTTCAGGAGCAGGAGCAGGGGGTAGAAGAGAACGATCATGCCGATGGCGCCGACGATAGGGAAGATTTTGCGCCGGCCGAGTCGATCAGAGAGTGCGCCGCAGGTCGGCACGATAATCACCAGCAGGGCCAGCCCGATGACGCTTCCGGCCAGTGTGGACGCGAGGTCCCGGCCGGTGGTCAGTTTGGCGTAGGTGGGAAGGAATGTGGCCCAAGTGTAGTAGGCCACGGCCGGCGCGGAAAGCGCAGCTGCCTGCAGCAGCGCCTTCGGATGTTCGCGAAGCAGGTCCATCAGGCGGGCTGCGGCAGACTTCTGGTCCACAAGGGCTTCTGCCTCGAACTCGGGGGTTTCTTCAGCCCGGGCCCTTAGGATTAGGCCGACGATGCCGAGGAAGCCTCCCACAACGAAGGGGATGCGCCAGCCCCATGCGGCGAGGTCGGCGGTGGAGAACGATGACGTCACCATTGCGGCTGCGCCCGTAGCTGCCAGGGTTGCAAGGCCACTTGCCATATTGGTGAAGGAACCGAACAGGCCTCGCCTGTTCGTTGGAGCATGTTCGACCATGAATGCAATCGCACTCTGTCCCTCACTGCCCGCTGAGATGCCCTGGAGGATGCGCGCAACCAGAAAGAGAACCGGCGCTGCGTAGCCGATGGTCCCAAATGATGGCGTAAGGCCGATGATGAGCGAGCCGAGGGCCATCCCGGAAATGGACAGGGTGAGAATGACTCGCCGGCCGAAACGATCGGCCAGCGGCGAAATGATGATGCCACTAAGCGGCCGTACAACAAACCCAACGGCATAGGTGAGCAATGCGGCGATCAGGGATGCGAACGCGGAGTCGCTGGGGAATATCTGCGACGAGAATACCGCCGCAAGCAGTCCATAAATATACCAGTCGTACCACTCAACGAAGTGGCCGATCGTGCCTGCAACCATGTTCAGGGTGCGGCGCGGATGCTTGGACGTTTCGGGACGCCCCGAAGTGTCGGAACTGCCGACGGCTTCTTTTGAGGTCTTCATTGAACTCTCCATGTTTTCACGTTTAGCGCTGTCGTTACAGTGCTGGGTCTGGGTACCTGGTGTGCCGGGCCGGGCCGCCTGTAAATGCGTCCGACCGGACAACGAATGCCAGGGGCGGCGGTCGGTGCGGGGCAGGCGGCGCTGCTTGCGCTTATGCGAAGAAAGCTTTCACAATCCTCCAGGTCTCCGAATGAGATCGGTTGCTGAGATCGGTTGCATTCAACGATACGGATGGGATGTGATCTTTGTCAATGTGCCGTAGGGCCGCTTCGTCCCGAGCCGGCGCCACTGATAGCCCACCGCGAGGCTGCATCAATCGACGGAAAGCGGAGCCTCGTTGTTGAAGTCCAGAAACCGCACACCGGACCAGGCGCATTCCAGGCTGCCATAGATGGCCCAGTAGTCGTCCCAGTGAGCTAGTTTCCACTGGTCGCGGTCCAAGGCACGGCGGGTGAGCCGCGAACGCAGAACGTCTTGAGGCACCCGAACCCGTATCACAGTGATCTCGGGGGAGGGCCAGTGGAAGTCATTGGCCGCCCGGGTCAGGTAGTCCGGATCGCCAAAATAGGCTCCGAAAGGGGCGTCGAGAACTACGGAGCGGCCCAGGCGCAGGTTTACGCCTGCCACATCCATGAGAGTCTCGTACTCAAGGGGCAGCAGATTGGCCCGGTAGTAATCATTGGACTCGCGGTCGGTCGGGTCATGCCCAGTGGCAGTTAGCGCGAATTCCACGAAGCGGCCGCTCACCCGGTCCTTGTCCAGATATGCCGCTTGCTGCTTCTCAGCCGTTTGTTGGGCAACGGTTGTCTTCCCTGAGCCTGCCGGTCCAATGACGATGAAGACTTGGGGGGACATTATCGGCGGGCCTCTGCTACTGCGGCGAGGAAGGACCGGGCCGCTTCGGTAACGCGGGCGAAGTCGCCGTCAGGCTGCCATGCCTTGGTCACGTAGCTGCCCACGCCGACGCCTGCCACACCTGCGGCGAACCATTCGCCCACATTTTCCAGGGTTACGCCACCTGCAGGCATGATCGGCAGGTGTGCCAGAGGTGCCAGCACTGCCTTCGCATAGGCCACCCCGCCGGCCTCGGTGGGGAAGAGCTTGAGGATGTCAGCGCCTGCCTCTGCGGACTCAACGAATTCCGTCGGTGTGTAGGCTCCGCTGATGGTTGGCACCTGATACCTGTTTGCTGTACGGATCATCGCGGGGTTCAACTGGGGGCTGACCAGGAACTCGGCGCCGGCGCGAATGCACTCGTACGCGGAGTGCTCATCGAGCACAGTCCCCGCCCCGACGGCCACGCCGCTGGGTCCGTACTTTGCTGCCAGGCGCCGGATGACGTCTACGGCACCGGGAATCGAAAGGGTGATCTCCAGTGCCCGGAAGCCTCCATCGATGGCGGCCTCCGCGACCTTCTCGGCGACTTTTGCGCTCTCAAGCCGCACGATGAGGACAGCCCCGGACTCGTCGATGGTCTGCAGGGTGCGAAGTTTTTTTAACATGGTGGCCTCTCTCTGGCGGGCTGGCATCGTTGTATCGAGCCACCCGGCTCTATTGATGTTTCGTTGACAAACTCTCCCACCATCCATAGTGTTATTGCAACCGATCTCAGCAACCGATCTCATACAAGGGGGTATTGCGGTTGACTTATGTACGAACAATCATTCTTGGCGCTTCCCATTGGCATGTTCCGCTCTGCGCACAGGCCATGGCCGAAGAGCACGACATGATCGCAGTAGGCGACCATGATGTATCCCGTATGCAGGTGCAGAAACTGGCCGACGGCTGGGGAGCGCCGGTTGAAGCTGACTGGCGGAAACTGGTGGATTTGCCCGACGTGGGACTCGCATATGTGTTTGGTCCCCACGAGGGGATGGCAGAAAAGTGCATTGCCCTGATCGAGCGGGGTATTCCGTTCGTGGTGGAAAAGCCATTGGGCACTTCCCTTGGCGAGCTTTCCACCGTGCGCCAAGCTGCCGAAGCAGCTGGTGTACCGGCCACTGTGCCCCTGGTCCAGCGCGGCGGCCCCACAGAGAAGTGGTTGGCCAAGGCCGGCAGGCCCACCTACCAGCGAGCCTCATTCATTGCTGGCCCTCCGGCGCGGTATCTCGACAATGCCAATCCGTGGATGCTCGACCCGGTCAAGGCCGGGGGAGGATGCCTCGCAAACCTGGGCCCGCATTTTGTTGACCTGTTCCTCCGAGGATGCGAGGAGCCCGCAGCGCAGGTGGATTCCCGACTCTCATCGGTTCTTCACGGCCAAGCTATCGAGGACCATGCCAGCTTGATCATCACGACACCGGAAGGACGCGAAGCGATTGTCGAGGTCGGCTACGCATTCCCTGGCTCGCCGCTGAAGCGCTACTGCAGCTTTACCTCCGCTGGAGAGTCAGGATTCGCCTCTGTTGATTCGGACGGCACAGCTACTTTCACCGCGCTGGACGGCACCACAGAGATCGACAAGATCAATGTCGACAGCGACCCTCTTTATGATCCGTTCGTGCGGAACGTGGCACGGACACTGGAAGATGGATTCCGAGGCCTGCCCACGCTGGCCCAGCTCGAAGATGTCATGCGCCCCATTTGGCGGGCCTATGACGACCAGCACGGAGGAAACGAACATGCCTGACTTGAGTATCGACGTCGTTGCAAAAGCTGCCGGTGTCCATCGGTCAACGGTCTCCCGCGCGTTCTCACGCCCTGAGGCGGTGAAGAGTGAAACACGCGAGCACATCCTCCGGGTTGCCGAGGGACTTGGCTACACCATGAGTCCGCTGGCACAGGCGCTCCGTCGAAAGACCAGCACCATCATCCCTCTGATCGTCCCTGACATTACGAACCCGTTCTTCGCAGAACTTGCCAAGACGATGACGCAGGCAGCGGACGAGCGCGGCTACCAACTCATGCTCTGCGTCACCAACGGGGACCCAGCCAAATCCGATGGTTACTTTACTGCCATGCAGGCGATGTATGCACCGTTCGGGATTGTCGCACCCTCCACAAAGGTGGACACCGAGGCACTCAAGCGATTCGCCTTCGGCCACAAGGTGGTGGTGATTGACCGCGTGGAAGGCGACGACTCCGTTCCTACGGTCACGGTCGACAGCCGCAAAGGAATCATGCTGGCGTTGGATCATCTGCATTCCTTGGGACACACCTCGATCGGCTACGTATCCGGTATCGCCGGGACACATACGGCCCAGGACCGGATGGACGCCTATCTGGAGCTCACTGCCCAAAGCGGCAGCACACCTATAGTGCTCGACAGCGGGTCAGACCTTGATGCGGGCACGCGCGGCGCAGAGCATTTTCTGGAAATGGACAATCCGCCCACAGCGATCATTGCGGCCAATGACATGGTGGCTTTCGCAGTGATTTCGGCGCTCGGCCGAAGTGGCCTACGGGTACCGGACGACGTGTCGGTCATCGGGTTCGATGGGCTTGCTCTCGGTGCGCGCTTCAACCCTCCCCTGACAACGGTGCGGCAGCCGATCGCAGACATGGGACATATCGCAATCGAACTGGCTGAAAAGCAAAATGTTGACGGTTCGGTGGACCATATCGTCCTCGAACCCGAGCTTCTGGTCCGTGGTTCCACCTCGGAGCGCCGCAAATGAGCGGGGCACAGGAGCAGAGGCTCCGGCGTCTGCCGGGACTCCACCACACAGACCACGTCGGGTTGACGGTTCCAAACCTTGACGAGGGCGTTCGGTTCTTCGTCGAAGTGCTCGGAGCTGAAGAGTTATATCGCTCCGAACGCGGGCCAGACGAAGAATTCATGCCCACGAACTTCGAAGTCCCTGCAGATGCCAAGCTCACGCTTGCCATGCTCCGCCTGCCACCGAATCTCAACATCGAGCTTTTCGAGTGGAGCAGTGCTGAGCGGCGAGAGACGCCACCGCGTCATTGCGACGCCGGCGGGCACCACCTGTGCTTCGTCGTGGACGACGTCGATGAAGCTATCGAAGTGCTGCAGGAAACACCAGGGGTACGCGTGCTCGGTGAGCGCAAGGAAGTCGCAGGTGACAGCCCTCGTGTAGCCGGCAACCGCTGGACCTATTTCATTACCCCATGGGGCCTGCTGATGGAAATCGTGGATCGATCCCGCGTCCCGGCCCCTCCCCGGCTGGTCGGTCCCGCGGACTGGACAGCAGCTCCAAACACTTCAGAAAGGACATATAACAATGCGGCTAGCGGGTCACACACTAGGCACCCCGAACCACACGGTTCCCCAAGCACTTAGTCTCTTCCGGGCCGCAGGGCTCGATGCGGCCGAAGTCATCTACCAGGATGACTACAAGTCCGGTTTGCCCTTGGGGGATCGGCACTCCGCGATGGAGGCACTCAAAGCGGCCGAAGGCGAAGGTATACCCATCGTGGGACTGACGCCCTATACCACCGCCATCAACTCACTGGACGATACCGAATGGCACATCGCCGTCGACGAATTCCGTGGAGCCATAGATACCGCACAACTGCTCGGTGCTGACCGGGTCCGTGTCTACGCCGGCTCCTGGCACCCAGGAGACACCGACCACGCGGCACGGTGGGGGCAGCTGCGTAAGGCCTTGGAGACACTTGCACCCGAAGCCCAGCAGGCTGGCGTCCGCCTTTGCGTCGAGAACCACTTCGGCACCATGACGCAGACCGCGGCAGACACAGCGGCCCTGGTCCGGGAAATTGCCCAGCCGTCCATCCGCGTGCTCTATGACCAGGCCAACCTGACCTTCACGCACGACGAAAACTATGAAGAAGCCTTCGCTGTCCAAGGTGACCTGATCGGCCACGTCCACGTGAAAGACCTCGTCTTCACAAATCCCAACGCGGCCTTCCGCGCCTCGGAAACCGCCCGGGTCAACGCCTCCGAACGCGCAGTCCGTTCACGCGTCGTGGGAAGCGGCGTTGTTCCATGGTCTCCAATCCTCGCCGCACTGCTGCAGCACGGCTACGACGACGTACTGAGCATCGAGCTTGAATACCGTTGGCACCCGCAAGATCTCCCCGCGCCCGAGGACGGATTCCGGGAATCCGTCGCCGTCCTGCGCTCAATGCTCACTGATCTAGCTGAAGTAAGGAACGCCTGATGAACACCAACCGCCTCCGCGTCGGAGTTATCGGCGCCGGCAACATCGCGACGATTGCGCAGCTGCCCACCCTCGTACAGCGGGACGACGTCGAGTTGGCTGCCCTGGTTTCCCGGCGCGAAGATCCGACCAGCCTGGTCCGGCGCTGGGGCTTCAACGCCGCCTACAAGACAGTGGAGGAGATGCTGGCCGCGAAGGAACTGGACGCGGTCTTCATACTGACCCCGCGTTCCGAGCACGCCCACGCCGTCGAACTTTGCCTCAACCGCGACGTGGACGTGTTCTGCGAGAAGCCGCTTGCCCCAGCGACACAGGAGGCAGCGCATCTGGCAGACCTCGCCGATGAGCGGGGACGGATACTCATGGTTGACTTCAACCGCCGCTATGCGCCCGTCTACACGGCCGGCCGGGAAGCCTTTGGCGACAAAGGTGCTACCTTCTGCGTCGCCCAGAAAAACCGCCCCGGATCTGAATACCGTGCAACGTTCGAGAACGCCATCCACATGGTCGATCTCCTCCGCTGGTACTGCGGAGGCGAACCGGAACACGTCGCCGCCCACGCCGCTGGTGAGGATCCCTGGGAAGAAGACGGACTCGCAGCGACCATCCGCTTCAGCACCGGGAACACCGGCGTCCTGATGGCAGCCCGCACAGCAGGAGCATGGAACGAGAAACTGGACGCCTACGGTGACGGAAAGACCGTCGAAGTCAGGGCACCCGAAACCGTTTCCACCACCATTAACGGCGTCACGACATCACGGGAACTGAGCGCCGAAGCATACGGATGGGCTACTGCGACAGACACCCTCGGATTCTCGGCCGCCGTTCACCACTTCCTGGACCGGGTCGCCGACAGGGCGCAGCCGCTTACCTCGGGCCGCGAAGCTGTACGCACCCAGCGCCTGCTGGACCAGATCCTCGCCGCAGCCGGCCTGCCCACAGAAGAGCAAACCGGGCGCGAATGGGCGAGCCACGCAGTCAACGCAACCTGAATCTCCACGGATATAGGGAGGTGCCAACTTGGCTCGACGTCGTGTGCGTAAGGGTGGACTAAAAGCCAGAGGGGCGGGGAAGCGGCCGCTTCGTGGGCGTTTCATCGCGCTTGCAGGCATCCTGCTGGTTGCCTTCAGCGCGCGAGAAGCGGTCTCGGCGGCGTCCCCGCTCCTTGGTCAAATAGGCACGGACCTTCCCCTTGACGCCGTGACCACAGGGATCCTTGGCATGCTCCCGACCGCCAGCTTCGCAGTGATGGGCTTCCTGGCGCTGCCGCTCCTGCGGCGCATCCAGCTGGAACACCTCCTACTGGTTGCGATCCTGCTGACAACATTGGGGCAGTTCGGCCGCGCAGTGGGATCGGACGTCCTGGCATTTTTGGTGTTCACCTGTATCGCCATGCTCGGGATTGGTCTGGTCAATGTCGTGGCGCCGCCTCTCTTGATGAAGTACTTTCCCGACAGAATCGGGATTCTCGCAGCGCTCCATGTCACTCTCCTGGGTGTCAGCACGGCTGTGGCCGCCCAATTTGCCATTCCCCTGGGCACTCTTTATGGCTGGCGGTTCTCCATCGGTATCTGGGCTGCCCTCAGCGCGGTCGCTGCGTTGCCGTGGCTGACGCTCCTTGCCGTCAAACGAGCTGTTGCCCGCTCCAGCAGTCCACCAGCCAAGGACGCGCCGCCGCCCCGGGCGAACGCTGTCAAGCCCTGGAAATCATCAATCGGTTGGGGCACGGCATTGATCTTTGCCGGTGGCTCCAGCAATACTTTTACGGCGCTCAGTTGGCTTCCGACTGTTCTCGTCGACCGAGGGATAGGCCAGGAAGCTGCTGGATCTATGCTGGCGCTCTATTCAATTCTCGCGTTGCCGGTGGCCTTGATTACGCCTGTGGTTGCCGTGAGAATGCCCCGCCCGCTACCTATAGCAATCGTCTTTGTGGTCGCATTCGCAATAGGTTACGGAGGCATCATCTTCGCTCCACCAGCCTCTGCAGCGGTCTGGGTTGTCATTGCCGGGCTGGGCCAAGGCGCTTATTCCTTCGCGTTCACAATGATTAATAAGCGCACACGAACGCAATCCGGTTCAGGAAGCTTGTCCGCGTTTGCCCAGGGAACCGGCTACGCCCTAGCAAGCGTCGGTCCTTTCCTGTTCGCGCTCCTGCACCGTGCAGGAGACGGCTGGCTGCCCTCGTTCGGCATGCTCGGTGTCTGGCTCTTGGTGCTAGTGACGGGGGCCATCATGGTCAACAAGCCACGCATGCTTGAAGAACACTCACCGATTCCGAAACAGGCACTGAAAATACAGGGTCCTTGACACCCTTTCTAGAGACACCGATGGTTGGAAACCCCGGATATCTGCAACCGTTCTCATTGGTTTCGACGGACCTCAAAGGAGAGATTTCATGAGTAACTCTTTCACCCTCGGCTTGGCGTTCGCGGGGCCCGCATCATGACGACGGCGGCACAGGCGCCGCGCGTCGCTGTGGTGGGAGCGGCCGGCTGGGCCGGATCCCGTCATGCCAGAGCATTCGCCAAGGTGGGTGCCGATGTTACTCATCTAGTGGAGAAGGACGAGCGCGCGTTCGCACTTGCCCAGGAGTTGGGCGCGCAGTTGCTGCCCAGCGTCCAGGAGCTCCGTTCTGCTCAACTGGACCTGGTCGTCGTCGCGTTGCCCACCACTCTGCAACCGGCCATCTGTGCGGATCTGCTGAACAGGGGATTTTGGGTGCTGACGGAAAAGCCGGTGGCGGCAGATGCCGAAGGTGCTGCCATCATGGCCGCCGCTTCAGGAGTGAACCAACGACTCATGGTGGGATACACGCTTCACCAGCATCCGGCCGTCCCACTAATCACCCAGTGGGTCCGAGACAACGACGTGATCGCTGTTAGTGTTCGATCGGTCGCCTATAAGGAGAACGTCGAATCATGGCGTGCTGATCCGAAAGAGGGCGGCGTTGCGGTAGTGAACGGCATTCATGCCATTGAACTGGTCTCTTCCTGGTTCGAGGGTGACCCAAAAGTCCTGGCCACCAGCGCGAGCAGGAGCCTGTACGGTTCTCCAGTACCAGAACACGTTCTTTCCACCCTCGAATTCTCCTCTGGAGCCGTGTTCACCGTGCAGAGCTACTGGTCTCCCTGGCCGGAACCCCAAGGGCTCAACGAGGGGGATTGGAGCGTCACCATCGATGTTCTGGCCACTAGCGGCCGGATGTTGTGGTCAAACGATTCCCTTCACGTGTGGGACCGTGACGGCGGACAACACGCAAAGAACTTCGAGCCCTCCGACTTCTTCCTCCGCCAGGCAGAAGCCGGCCTGAGGTTCTGCGCGGGTGAAACGCCTGCCGTTACATTCGCCCAGGCGCTTCGCGCCACGGAAATCGCCGACGCAGTCCGGACAGCGGCGGCCTCCGGCGCCCGGGAGGTGCCAGCCCCCTAAGCATCACCGAAAGCCGAACAAAGGACGACCTGCCGAACCGAGCAATATCGAGTAAGGAAACTAACATGAAGCAAGCACGTCACGCTCCGACCACAGGAGCACTGCAGTCAAGCTGCGCCCAGAGCGGAGAGAACCGATGAGCCTCAAAGACCAGGTCGTTCTGGTAACCGGATCAAGCGGAGGAATTGGCGACGCTGCAGTCAGCGCATTCACAGCCGCAGGAGCCATGGTCATCGGCGCCGACCGTTCCCCCAAAGAGGACCAGTCCCTGGAGGCGTTTCACCGCTTTGACATCACCTCGGAACAACAATGCGCAACGGTCATACAGGACATCCAAGCCAAATACGGCCGTATCGACGTCCTCGTGCACGCGGCCGGAGTGCTTGGCCCCACCCCGGACATCATGGAAACAACCACCGAAGAGTTCGACTCCATCCTGAGGATCAACGCCACCGCGACCTTCACCATGGTCCGGGAGACCGCAAAATCCATGCTTGAGACCGGCACAGCCGGTGCCATCGTGGTCCTGTCCTCAGTTGCGGCCAAAGAAGCACGCCTCAACTACCTGCCCTACAACGCGAGCAAGCTCGCCGTCCTCCACATCATGTGGTCCTTTGCCGAGCTGCTCGGACCCAACGGCATCTCCGTGAACGCGATCGCACCAGGACCGGTGAACACACCCATGTGGGCTCAATTTGCCCGGGACTCCGGCCCGGACGCAGCAGCCAACCGAGCGAAGAGGGCAGCACAACTGCCGATGCGCCGGTTTGCCGAACCCGATGAAGTTGCCCGGGCCATCCTGTTCCTTTCTGACCCTGACAACCGCTACATCACGGGAGTGTCTCTCGATGTGGCCGGTGGAGCACATCTGGGAATCGGAACTTAAACACCCGACAGGGCCTCTCATTGGCCGCCCGTGCCGCTGTGCCCATGACTCACTCAACCCAACATCAACGCTTTTGGGCTGCTCTCATCCTGAATGGCAATTCAGCAATCAGAGACGAGTCCCTGATCTACCAAGGAGACACTTAATGCGACATCATCACACTGCCCTGCACGTTACGGATATGGAGCGGAGCGAGCGATTTTATGTGGATGGCCTCGGACTAGCGCGTTTGGATGCGTGGACGTCGGGACCATACATCGGCGAACTCTACGGCCGTCCCGACGTTAAGGTCAGAGCCATGCTTCTCGCTACCAGTGATGGATCCTTTCGACTGGAACTCGCCCATGCCGAGCCGCTACTGCCGGCCGTCAATCCATCAGAGGCACAACCGGGCACGGCTCACCTTGCCTTTACAGGTATTGACGTGCGAAAGGTTTACGCCAGGATGACAGCGCTTGGTTACAGCGCGGTATCCGAACCCGTTGCCCCGACCTCAGGCCCCATTGCAGGCGGATGGCTGGTTTACCTTCTCGATCCTGACGGAAATCGCGTAGAGCTGATTCAGTCGCCAGACTGGCGCTCGAGCGAGGATTCATAAGTGGCTCGCTCGCTGAATGACGCACTCAGCCAGCCAACGCGACAGAGTTCGTTTCGGGACAGGGTACGGGGCGCGTACGGCTTAAGCTGGGCCGGCAGTCAACTATGAGTTGAGCTTGAGTACATCGATAGGCTGTGGGTGGGCAGGTTGCATCCTGCCCACCCACACTGCATATGTTGCTCCAACACCCAGCATGACTGAAGGTCCCAGAGCTGTTTGGCCCGCCCGCCAAGATTCTTACGCTCCAGGGCGGACTCGGTGGCCATGAGACCCTCACCGATCAGGCCAGCTCCGACAAATTGAGTGATCGCACGCTGGCTGACCATCTGCGGCAAATATGGCGACCGTCCGATAAACGTTTTCTTCCATACCGGCGGTCAAGTTGCCCAGGCGGGGCGGGCCGACACTTTTGTCTAAGGGGCTTGCCTGCAGGCCGTAAGGCATAAATAACCGTGAGAGATTCCGTTATCCCGTTTTTGGCTTGAACCCGACGGCGGTATGGCAACCCGGCAGTGGCCGAGCCGTCCGGCGCCTAACTGAAGCGGCGGGAGAACCCTTAGCCCAGAAGTGAACGGACCGCCGGAACCATTGTGCTGGAAAATAGCGGTCTCACGCATCCGATCGGGTGACTATGCTGCAGTGGGCCACAAGCCCGGTCTCCAGCAGTTCATCCGGCCGCACAGCGAAGGTAATGCGCGCCCTCCGCTCCTGTTGGAGGGGACACTCAGGGAGTAGGACGTCCGTGGTGCCCACGGGGAGGCCCCGTGAACCGTCGGAAGCGGTCACGGGGCCTGCTTTGTGCGTTGTCGAAGACTGCGGCTGGACGGTTGCTCCAGCTACCCCTTGACGCCACCGGAGGTCATGCCGGCCACAAACCAGCGCTGGAATGCCAGGAAGATTGAGAGGACAGGGATGAAGGCAACGACGATGAATGCGGCGAAGAGTCCCCAGAAGCTACCGAAGCCGGTAGTTATGTATCGCACTATGCCGTTCTGCACGGTCTTCATGTCTTCTGTGGTGGCGAGGACGGTGCCCACAAGGAAGTCGTTCCAAACGAATACGAAGATGAAGATGGCCACGGCAGCGATACCAGGTCGGATGAGCGGAAGGATGATGCCCCACAAGATTTGCATGCGGGAGCAGCCATCAATTGCTGCCGCTTCCTCGATTTCGACGGGTATGTTCTCGATGAAATTGCGCAGAAACAGGATGGTTTGTCCACAGATGATTGCCGTGTAAACGATGATCATCATGGGGTAAGTGTTGATCAATGCGGTTTTGACAAACATAGAGTACAGCGCGATAAAGACCACGATCGCCGGCACCATGGACAGGACCAGAATCCCTGTCATCAAAGTTTCCATGCGGCGGCTCCGATACCTCGTGGCCACATACGCTGCGGGGATGCAAATTAGCAGGGCAAGAACGATAGAACCGCAAGCATAGATAAGAGAGTTCGCGAAAAAGCGGAAGTTGGTCGAGGTCAGGAGACCAACATAGCCTTCGGAAGAGAATGGGGTTGGTATCCACCTTGGCGGGAATTCCAGGGTGCCCGAACCGGTCTTAAGCGACGTGGACACGATCCATGCGATCGGCGGAAGTACGACCGCGGCGGAGAGGATGATGTACGCCCAGGCCGGGATTGCCCGAACGAAACTGCCCAAGCGTCGCTGGCGGCGGGGGGTTGTGGTGCTCACAGGCTTTCCTTTCGTCGGAAGCGAATAGCCACGAGGGTGAGGACGATGTTGACGGCGAAAAGCAGGATCGCCGTTGCCGAGGCTCCGGAGAGATCGAACTTGTCGAACATCTGGTTGTAGACCCGCATAGACAACGTCTCTGTAGACCCGATGGGGCCTCCTCTTGTGGTGACCAGGATGATGGTGACCATCTGCACGTAGAGCATGAGAAGGACCACCACGACGGAGACTATGGTGTTGCGCAAATAGGGCAGCGTGATGTTCACAAACTGGTGCCAGATGCCGCCCCCGTCCATTTTGAGGCTTTCGCGGAGCTCCTCAGGAATCGTTTGAAGGGCGCCCAGGAAAAGGAGCATGGCTTGCGGGTAGGACCACCAGGCCGTCATCAGAGTTACTGCAACAAGGGCACTGGTCGGCGACGAGAACACATCGGTAGGACCGAATCCGAGGGATTTAGTGATAGCAGAAGCAGGACCGTAATTTGGATTGAGGAACCAAAGCCAGATTGTTCCTGCAGTTGCCTGGGACATCAGCCAAGGCAGCAGGAAGAGGCTTCGGACGGAACGCTTGAAGCGGTGAAGGTTGTTGAGGACGATCGCAGACAGAAGTCCCGCCGGCAGTGCGATAACCAAGGCGCCGAGCGAGAACACCAAGGTTGTCCATATGCGGCTCGGCAGGTCTGAATCTGAGAACAGTCGTGCAAAGGAATTCAGACCGGAGAATTTGCCGATCTGGTAATAGGACGTCTCGTGAAGGGCCGTCCACGCCGTGTAGATGAGCGGTCCGACAAAGACAAAGAGGAAGACGGCGCTGACGGGGACGACGTAGAGCCATACCATTCGATCTCTACGGACACGGCGAAAAGCTTGAGTGCCTGCGGGGGGCATTGCGGTCTTGCGCTGGCTGCGGGTGGGGCTTTCTGTTGACATCATCTGTTCTTTCCGAGGGGAGCCCGATTTCTCAGGCTCCCCTGATATCGAGCGACTACTTCTTGTTGGCCGCATCCTGCGCGGAACGGATAAAGTCGTTGCCTGATGAACCGTTGAGGGTCAGCTTCTGCCCGGATTGGGAGAGGCCAGTGGCAAGCGCGGTCCATGTGTTGGAATACGTGCGTGGTTCGCTGTTTGTCTTGACGTAGGCGGCGATGTCGTTGACGGTCTTCGCCTCCGGAGTGGAGAAGAAGGGTTGCTGGTATGTGACTGCACGGGTGGGTACCTCACCGCCGGTTGCCATCAGAGCACCGGCTTCCGGCCCGGTCATGTACTCGATAAACTTCCACGCGGCCTCGGTGTTCTTGCTGCCATTGCCTATGCCCAAAGTCCACCCAATGGTGGTACCTGTTGTATCACCGGTACTCGCTTTAGGCAGGGCCGTCCATTTGAGGTCCTTGTTCTGCGAGCCAAAGGAAACCGCTCGTTCCGTGCCCAAAACTGCCATGGCGACCGTGCCGCTCGCCATGCCGTCCGCCACGGTACCGTACGTGTCAGAAACGACGTTGCTACCTAGAGCCTTTGCGTCCCTGAGCTTGGCCAGGAAGTCACCAAACTCGTTGCCCTTCGCAGTCGCGAAATCCGCCTGCCCATCTTTGTTCCAGATTTCTTGGTCAACCTGCGTCATGAAGCAGTTGAAGAAAGTGCTGATGATGGCCGAGTTGTCCGTGTCTGAGAAGCCGGTCCCAAAGCCGGTATAGCCAGCGGCAGCAGCCTTCTTAGCAACTTCAACGACCTCGTTGTAGGTGGTGGGAACGCTCGCGCCGATCTGGCTGAGGATCTTTTGGTTGTAGTAAAGGGCACAGGTTCGGTATTCGTATGGCACGGCCACCGGTTTGCCGTCAGGTCCCGCTAGGGTGTCGGTCGGACGCAGCCAGTCAGTCACCTTCGATGCAGCGTCAGGCAGCGGGGAGTAAACGCCGGCCGACGCCATCTGGGGAACTACGGGCGTGAACATCTTGAAGACATCAGGGGCCTGACCTGCTGCCGCGGCCTGAGGCAGCCTGTTCAGCATATCGCCAAGGGAAACAACGGAGAGGTTGATCTTGATGTCCGGGTTGGCCGCCTCAAACTTGGCAATGTTTTCCTTTAGGGCCTTTGAACGCGGATTAGCCTGACTGGGATCGAGGAAGTCCCAGTAGTTCAGCGTCACGGGCCCTTTGGGTTCCGACGCTGAAGGCGAGCAACCACTGAGGGCAAGGCCAGCTACGACGGCTGTTACGAGCGCCAAGCCCCATCGCTTTTTGATCATGAATTTCTCCTGTGAACGGGTTTGCTGATGCGGGAGCATGCCGTGCTCAAGCGTGGCGTGCTATATGCGGGACGCCGACGGGCGGGAGAAGCCGATTTGATCATCGAGTCTCTCCTTTGAGATCGGTTGCATTTTTCGAAATTAGCAGTGAGATCGGTTGCTGAGATCGGTTGCACTAAATTTAGAGCCCAAGCATCGGTCTGTCAAGGAAGATTTGGGTATGGATGTCAAAGCTTCCGAGTTTCGCGACGACGACAGAGGGCGCTACGCCACTATCAGTGGCCTGCCCGGATCTGACAGGCTCTCATTGGCTCATACACGCCCACGCTCGTCGCGATGAGTCTTCAGATGTGACCGCCACTCACAGGTCCGGTCATCAGACACGGCCGTCTCCTCTGGATCAGGCCAGATCCCACGCCGCTATCTAAAAGTCCCTAGGGCATATCGAGGTTGGTTTTGTAGGCCGTGTCCTTGTTGGTGTTCCAGCAGGCGATGATGCCGGCTCCGAGCATTTGGTCGCTGAGGCGTGCCAAGCGGTAGCCGGGGTCGGTGTCGAGGGCAAGTTGCATGTATTGGTGTGCTTTGGATCCTCGGCCCTGCCACCAATTGATGTAACCGATGGTGGTGAGGATGGGCGCTGCGTGTTGTGGACTGGTTCTGGTGTAGGCGTGGAGGAGGAGTTGTTGGGCCCATTCGATGCGCGACCATTGTGGTGCGGCATTGGTTTGGGCGAAGAGGATGTGTTGGGGTGGTTCGTCGATTCCGGGGATGTCCGTCATGAGCCGGTCGCGTATGTGGGGGAACTGGAAGCTGGCGATCAGGCTGAGGCAGTCCTCGTCACTGGGGAAGTCCTTTGATTCGAGCATCCTTATCCAGAGCCTGCTCGCTTCTCGTGCGGCTTCGTCAGGGGGTTGTGTTCGGACGGATTGCATGCGTTCCTCGACGGCGGTGGCGTGGTCTGCTGCTTGGATAGGGGCTGGGAGCACGATTTTGTTGGTGGGTTCGATTGTGCTGCCACGGTAGATGAATTCGGCATTGACTCGGCTGTATTCAGTGGTGCTGATCGGCAGGCTGATGTCCTGGCCAGGTTCGGCGTCGTAGGGGGAGTAGGTGTCGTCGCTGACGAAGATCCCGTCGCGGATCATGACGCCATTCTCTGCGAGGACTCCGGTGAGCGCGGCGATGGTTGCTGCGTGCGGTTTGGGCTGTCCTGGCTCCGATTGGGTTGAGGTGTAGAGGGCGAAGACGATGCTAGTCGCGGTGGTGTCGCTGGTCAGGTAGCTGCTGACGGTGCGGGCGTAGGCGAGTTCGTTTCCTGGTTGGCGGGGGAGGTCGATGCGGAGGGTCGCGCCGACTTTGTTCTTGTCCAGGGTGATGCAGACGAGGCTCTCCGTCGGCCAGAAACCCAGGGTATGGCCGATAAAGCTGAGTAGGTCTGCTGGGTCTTTGATGGTGAGCTCATTCATTGTCCTGTTCCTTGCCCTTGTGTCTTCATTTGAGGTCGTTGGTCCTGTGGGCCGTTCTGATAGGGGACCTGTGCGCTGGGGTAGGGGCTGGAGTGCAACTTGGGGGACCGGGGCAGGGACGGAAAGTTCGGGAGGATGGGAGCGACGCAGGAGCGCCGAGCGAAGTTTCCGGGTCGGGTCCGGCGCGTAGCGCCCTGGTTGCGCGGAGAGCCTGCCCAGCGATGATCGGAATATCAGAATGACAAACAGCGGTGTTGCTTCTGGTCCTTTATGGGCGGACGTGCCCTCCACGCCATGACCCAGCCTCCCCAATTCGTCGCGCGGATCTATGGCATGGTCTGGGATAGCCGTCTGCGCGACTGCCCACGACAACGATCCATGAGGTGATGCATCAGCCTTTGCCTGGGCAATTAGCATCGTCGAGCGGGCAAAGTGCCTTTAGGACAGCAGAGCGATCAAGAAATGCGGGTTGCATGGCGCGTCTAGAGGACAACATATGCGCCGTTATCGGCGCCGGGCTCTTCGCTAAGGGCACTTCTCGACGGGCTTGGGTCTCCATCACGGGAGCATGGCCCTACGGTCAACAACAAGAACATCGATGAACCGACTAGGACTGCTACGACCGCGGGTTTGGCGCCTTGCCCACTCGGGGCGCCTCTGTATGCCCGGGTTCCGCTTGCTTCTCGGCAGCCGTGTTTCAACTGACGACCTTTGCGTGGCATTGGACGATGTGACAAGGAGTGCATTGTCTGCGACATCGAGGCCTAACGTTCATCCCGCTTTCACCGGAAGATTCATCGCCATTCCTAGCCTCATGGGGCGTGGTGCCTGGAGATCTGGCACTCGTGCTTCGAGGCCTAGCCGATGTTCAGGATCAACGGCATGTGACCGCTGTGTCGCAACCATTCTTCGGGCCCACCCACGGCGATGTTTGCTTCAACAGTGGGTCACCCATGCCGCGAACGGGTATGGGACGGTCCCAGATGTCCTTTTTCGAAACTTCTTGAAGGATTACAACGTCCGGAAGCAAATCCTCAATCAGATGGCGCTTCTTGTGAAGGCCATCGAGCAATTCCAGGAGACAATCCGCATTGGCCTTGCCGCTGCCCTGGCATGCGAAGCCCGTTCTGCCGCGTAGGTTCGGTCCATTTCGGCGAAGAGCGCGAGCATGACCACACCCAGTTGGGCCATCGAGCTGTCAGGGTCCGAGGTGTCGATGTGCAGTGGATCGGCCAGAGTCCGCACACCTATCCCACGCTCTTTGAGTTCGGGCATGAGGTTTAGTGTGTCGCGGACCGTTCGTCCCAACCTGTCCAAGGTATGGACCACGATCACCTCGCGTTCTCTCGCGTGATCCAGCACACCCCGAAGGCCGGGCCGGTCCCTGGTCGCTCCGGACTTCTTGTCGGCAAAGACTTTGGTGATGGCGGTAGCCGCGAAGGCGTCCAGCTGCCGGCCTAGGTCTTGCTTGGCCGTGGAGACCCTCGCATATCCAATATCCAGGCTGGAAGCGTACCGAAAGTTATCTCTGTGACGGTCGATTGGTGCGTATGTTTTGGAATAACAAACGGGACTTGAAGCGAGATGGATTCTCGATCCCTGAGCAGCTGGGGGAGTGTCCTGCGTTAGTGTCCCCACTTTCTAAGGAAGTGGGACATGCACCCACAGCCCTTCACTGGAGCTGAGTGTCTGCTTCACGGCTCGGATTCCGTGCATACGCTGATCTGCGGCGGTCAGATGATCCTCACGGGTGGGTAATGTGTGAGTCGAGTCTTCGAAGGCCGGCGCTAATGGCTACTGCAGCAACACCGGATCGAGATTCCTGGGCCATCTTCACGAGGATGTTCTCGACGTGGGTAGTGACGGTGCGGATGGAAATGCCGAGTTCCGATGCGATCTGTTGGTTTGATCGCCCCCATGCAATGCGATCGGTGACCTCGGCTTCACGTGCTGTCAGTCCGTAGGGAAGGTCCATTGGAGTCTCAACGATCAAGGCGACGTCACCCTTGCCTGATGCCACCCCGGCGGTGCGGGTGATCTCCAGGGCTACTGTCCCCTTTTCGGAGGTCCAAAGCCCGGACACTGTGGCTGCCGGCCCGGTCAGGAAGCGAGAGACGAAGTCCTTGAAGTGGGGGTCAAATACGACGGGGCTCATCTCCCTGGAAATTACAGGTCTGGGCGCATCTTGGCCATCAAAGAGCGCTGCTCTACAGTCTTCGCGAAGTCGCAGAATTGGGTAGCCGGACGATTGCCTTCGGCACAGCTCTGCGACGATCGGGGACAGCGCGCCAATAAGGTCGCGGGCATCATCGTCGAAGTTGTGGAAGTGAGAGGCGGAAAGGTGGAGCATTCCCGCGTATTGGCCGTCGCCGGAGATAAGACAGGCACTCATGCCATCCGCGAAACCTGCGGGCGCCAGCGCGGTCTGGTACAGCTGCGTTTCACGGTAGTTGTACTTCAGATCATCGATGCGTAGCGGTTGGTGCAGCTTAAGCAGCTTCCGATGGGCTTTGGTTGACGCGTAAGGATCACCCAGTGCGGTGAGGGTTTCTGGCTTGTAGCCATCGTTGGCCAGCACGTCGTGTTTGGACAGTGCACGGTTCCAGAAAATCAGGGCTGCGGCGTCATGTCTGGTTCCGTCGGCAAGAATATGCAGGATCTCGTCGGCGCCGTCGCGCTGGTATTGGGCTGCGCCAGCAGCGAAAGCTGCCTTAAGCAAAATTTGGGACTTTCCGCTGACCATGAAGGCCTCCAAGACGGGAGGATCCTGTCCTCCGGGTATGCGCTAATTATACGGCCGTCTCCTTTACAGCTGACCTGACGGGCATCTGTTGGGGGCCAACGCCGCTAGGCTTTGTCACCGCGTACGTACAAATACCGATGTTGCTGGGATCTCTGTATTCCTAGGCTTGATTGTACGGAGTGATGAGCGTCACCCTCAGTCGTGAAAGAGTACAAAGTGACAGGCAATGAACCAAAACGTCCTGAACCCCACACCAGGTGCGGGCAGAGTTGCCCGCTTGGCCGAGCAATGCCGTCGGGCCGCTGCAACGGCAAAAACGGGGCGCGCGACGCCACCAGCCCGGAGAGGTCCACCAATGTCCGCCCTTGAAATCCATGGGCAGGCGGACCGCTTCAAAGTCAGGCCGCTGGAGGACATCTGCTTCACTATCGTGTGCCGAGGAACATCCAGCTTTCGGACTCAGTTACTGCGTGTTGAAAGGTACAGCGGGGAGGCGGCGATTCCTTTGCTGGAAACCACGCCAGTGACGAGCACTATCGACATGACCACTGAGCGGGGGGTCCACGCAACGTGTCTCCGTCCGTTTCTGGAGGTTCCAGACAGCGAAGGTGCGCTGACCGGAGCGCCTGGTGTCACCTTGGGAGCACTAATACGACCAGACGAGCCCGGGGCTTCCTTGCAAGGTGTTGTGACCGCCTGGGATGCAAGCAGTAACAGCGGCATTGGGCTCTTCCTGCAGAAGCGCAGGCTGACGCTTCTGGTCGGGGACGGTCAGGCCACGTTTGAACTCAGCCTTCCTGAAGAACTGCACGCTGGCCGCTGGTACGAAGTCGCCGCATCGTATGACCTCACGTCTGGTCTCGGCGCTATCCTCCTGAGGGCCTGCACCTCGTCAGCCCATGAGGAGCCTGGCGGCAGCCAAACAACAACCGGTCATTGCAGGCTCGAGCAACTGCCAGCCGTTCCGATAATGCTTGGCACCAGTGCCAAGTACGTCTCAGGGTGGACGGCCGCGGAAGAGTCCTTCAAGGGAACGATCGAATCACCCTACGTGAGTGCAAAATCTACGCATGCAACTGATCTGTGGGGACTACACGCCCGACGACTAAACGCCCCGGACCTCGTGGCAGCATGGGATTTCTCTCAAGAGCTTTCCGCGGATGGACTCCACACAGACCAGATCCCGGATATCGTCGGCTCCTTCCACGCCCACTGCGTTAACGCCCCAATCAGAGCCGTTCCTGGCCACCGCGGCAGCCAAGCCGGCGACCCCGGAACAACACCGGAGAGCTACGGTGCCATCCACCTGCTCGAAAGACGGTCAGATCCAGCGAGATGGAAATCGCGGATCGTTCTCCCCGTCCCGCAAACACTGCAGGCAGGGTTCTACGCCGTCCGCCTAAAGGCCTCAAACGTCGAGGAATTCGTTCCCTTTGTCGTCTCACCCGCAACGGAACCAGGTGACCCCCTCCAACAAACTCAGCCCGGGTCCCACTGACCTCCGCCCACGAGGCCGCATCACAGCACAGAGCGCCCATCGATCGCTCATCCCAACGATCCACCTACAGAATCCGCTGAGCCGAATTCACGGCTAGGATTTCTTCCGAGAGGCACAGATAGCCCATGAAAACTGACAGTCACGCCAACCCGGCCACCGACGCCGGGATCAACGACGTCGAACAGCAAAAACTAGGTGCTCTTGGCTACAAGCAAGAGCTCAATCGCACCATGACCCTGACGGACGTTGTCGTCTACGGGCTCATCTTCATGGTGCCGCTGGCCCCCGTGGCCGTTTTCGGCACCATCTTCAACTTCTCCCACGGCATGGCCGCATTGGTTTACCTGGTTGCCGGTATCGCCATGTTTTTCAGCGCCGTCAGCTATAAGGAGATGGCCAAGGAGTACCCCGTCGCAGGGTCCGTCTACTCCTACGTCCGCCTGGGCACCAGCAAATTCGTTGGCTTCCTTTCTGGATGGGCAATCCTCCTTGACTACCTCCTCCTGCCGGCGCTGCTGTGTATCCTCGCGGCATCCGCCATGGGAGCACTCATGCCTGAAGTTCCAGGCTGGGTCTGGGTCATTGGCTTTATCGCCGCAGTGGCCTTCATCAATCTCCGCGGAATCGTCGTTACAGCACGGATGAACATGATCTTTTTGATCATTCAAGGTGCAGCGCTCGTCGTGTTCGTTGGCGGAGCCTTGATAGCGATCACCCAGGGGCGGGCGCAGTTCACCCTCGCACCCTTCTATCAGCCTGAATTCTTCTCCTGGGAGCTCGTGTTCACGGCCATCCCGGTCGCTGCCCTTAGCTATATCGGCTTTGATGCGATCTCGACGCTCAACGAAGAAGCCAAAGGCGGCGGAAAAGCGGTCTCGAAAGCGACCATGATCGTGCTCTGGCTAGTCATCGCAATGTTTGTCGCGCAGGTGTATTTCGCGGCTCTCTTCGTTCCGAACAACGAACCTTTCGCCGACGGTGATGCTGTGAACAACGCCTTCTACTACATCAGCGAAACTGTGGTGGCGCCCTGGTTCAAGATCGTCTTCACTTTGATTACGGCCCTTATAGCGCTTTTTGCCAATGTGCTGGTTTCCCATGCCACGACCTCGAAGATGATCTTCGCCATGGCCCGTGACGGGCAGCTACCCCGACGTCTGGCAGTGGTCACCCAGAAACACAAAGTTCCCGCCGCTGCAATGATCGTCGTGACGATTCTCACCGCCGTCATCGGTGTGCTGGCCGTCGGTCAAATCGAACTCATCGTGACGATGGTGACCTTCGGAGCCCTCACGGCCTACATCCTGCTGCACATCAGCGTGATCATCCACTTTGGCATTCGGCAGTCCAGCAAGAAGTACTTCATGCACTGGATCTCACCCATCCTTGGCATTGCCGTGCTCGGATACGCCCTCTACAGCACCAACATCCTGGCCAAAATTATTGGCATCTCCTGGCTGATCATAGGAACGATCGTCGCCCTCATTCTGAAGCGCACCGGCCGCACCCTCGAAACAGAGGACGGTCTCTAGACCGCCACACGACACTTGCCGTACACCGACCGGGCGAAAACACCGGACCTGCCGCCTTGGCAGCGCCCGGTGCCTTCGAGGCATGTCAGGAAGCTTCTTGCCCCAAGGTCCCCGACGGGAGAGGGCTCCACCCTCCAATAGGAGGCCTCGTACGCAAAACTACCGATATTTTTCCCGTCGCCCCGGTCATACCGTTGAAGTTACCTACAAGACACAACGCTTCAGCGCAGGTGACGGGGGAGTTCCCGGAACCAGCCCGCTCCACAGCAATCCCATCTCAGAATGAAAGCGAGAACCTCTCTTGAATCCGCGGACCAGTCCACCAAGTGGCCAAGCAAATTGTTGCCGGAGGGGAGCGAACTGATGCGTACCAGCGCGGACCGCTCATCCGAACTCATGAGCATTTTTGAACAACGGTTCTCCTCCCGGCTTCGCCGCGACTTCACGGATGAAGTCTCCGCTGCGTACGACCGCTTCCCGCTGGGACCTCACGACGACAAGACCGCACGCGTCGTGCGGGCCCTGGGCAACTCCTCAGTCAACGGCAAAGAAATCATCTTGAACCTCGGTCCCAACGGTCCGTGGGGAATCGGCAGGATCACTGTGGGAGCACCCGGAAACCTGGTCCTCCTGCCCTCAACCTTCCACACCTATGAAAACGCGTTGCGCGCAGTGTTCGCGCTGCGTCGCAAGAACTTTTTGGAGAGCTGAACCATGACTGCCGAAACCGCACCCGCATCCGAGACCCGCGTCGAACCGAAAATCTTCGGGTACACCGACCGTTTTGCCGCCCGCCCAGGTGAAAGCATATCCTTCCACGTCAGCTGCGAGGGCCCCTCCGCGTACCAAGCCTCACTTGTCCGTCTGCGGCACGGTTTCACCGGCGAGGCAGGACCTGGATTCCTGGAAACTCCCATTTCCTCGGAATTCGATGGTGAAAAGCAGGGCACGCAGTACGCCTGCCAGCCCGGATCCTACGTCGAGGTGCCAGACCCATCCTCGCTGATGACAGACCCGAACGGATTGGTCATCAAGGCGAAGGTGTACCCCACGTTGCCCCTAAGCTCTCGCTCCGGTAACTACGGCGCTTACCACGTCACTCAGAACTCATTCGGAGGAGGAAGTGACCGGCAGGTCATTCTGGGTAACTGGGACGACGAGTCCTCGAGGGGCTACGCGCTTGTTCTGGACGCTGGCCGGCCCACCTTCCTCTGGAGCGAACAGGGCACCATGAAGTCACTGGCTCTCGAGAGGCCCTTGGAAGGCCACCATTGGTTCAGCCTTCGGGTCGAGGTGGACACGGCGGCAGGCCAGATCCATCTGACTCAGGCACCGTTGTCCAACATCATGAACCGGTACACCGACCAGGCACTGGCCTTGGAAGCCGAAGACAAGGTCGCAGACGCCACCCCGGCAGCCACCGCACCTGCGGTCCCGTTCCGAATCGGCGCTGGAGCGAGGCTGGACGGCGAACGATTCCTCGCTGCAAACGGCTTCAATGGCAAGATCGGCGACGTCTCCATTCAACGAAGCACGCCCACCCGAACCGAGACCATTGCTGACTGGCACTTTGGACGCAGCCGCCGGGACGACCGACTGCTCCTGTGGGACGTCATCGACGAATCACCAAACCAACTCCACGGAACGTGCCACAACGCACCAACCCGAGCCGTCGCAGGAAACTCCTTCACGGGACTGGTGGACGACTTCAGACTTGCCCCCGATGAATACGACGCAATTCACTTCCACGACGACGACATCACCGACGCCGACTGGCCGACAGCTTTCACACTCGACGTGCCTCACACCCTGCCAAGCGGCGTATACGCAGCCAAACTCACCGCCGAGGGCGCAGAGCAGTACCTTCCCTTTTTCGTGCGGGCAGGGGAAAAGAAGAACGATGTCGCCGTGCTGTTCTCCACAGCGACATACCTGGCCTACGCCAACGACCGGATTGCCTTCGAGGCCGACGGCGCAGAGATCATCGTCAGCCGAACTCCCATCCTGGACCGCGAAGACCTCACCCTCCAGGATCACCCTGAATTCGGCCGCTCCTGCTATGAAATCCACAACGATGGATCCGGAGTTGTCTTCGGCAGCGTCCGCAAACCCATCCTGACCCTCCAGCCCAAACACCGGGCGTGGTTCCAAGCCGAAGGTGTATGGGGGCTGCCCGCAGACCTGTGCATCGTCCACTGGCTCGAAACCGAGAACTGCGCCTATGACGCAATCACTGATGAAGACCTCGATCGCGAAGGCTACAGCCTTCTCAGCGACTACCGGGTAGTCATCACCGGCAGCCACCCCGAGTACGTCACACGCAACGAACTGACCGCCTTGGAGGAATTCACCTCCAACGGCGGAAGACTGATGTATCTGGGCGGCAACGGCTTCTACGCCACCGTCTCCTTCGACCCCGACCAGCCACACCTGATGGAACTCCGACGCTCCGACGGTGGCACACGCCCCCACCAGTCCCCGTACGGAGACAAACGCCACGCGACTTCGGGTGAACTCGCTGGCATTTGGAGGAACAAAGGCCTGCCGCCTCAGAAACTCGCCGGAGTGGGATTCGCCGCGCAGGGCTTTGACCGCTGCACCTACTACGAACGACTCGAAGACAGCCACAACCCAGCAGCAGCATTCATTTTCGACGGAATCGGTGAAGACGAGCGCATAGGCGAGTTCGGCATCATGGGAGGCGGCGCTGCCGGCGCCGAAGTCGACTGCTACCAGCCCGGCCTCGGCTCGCCCCCCGGAACACTGGTCCTTGCAACATCAGGTCCACTGTCGGACGCTTACCTGCTGGCCGCAGAAGAAGTGTACGAATCCATTCCCGGCATCGGCGCTACCGAGCAACCAGGCGTCCGATCGGACATCGTCTACTGCCCGTTGGAAGGAGGCGGAGGTTTCTTCTCAGTCGGTTCGATCGCCTACACGGCGTCTCTCTCCCATAACAACTACGACAACAACATCGCCAAGATGACAGGAAACGTCCTAAGGCGGTTCCGTCAAGCCCAGCCACTTGAGGTAACTCTCAATGAAACACAAACAGTTCAAGTAGTCGGCAGCTGAATCGCTAATCAGAAAGAAACCAGCTGCCCCGAGAGGCCAATATAGCGAAGCCAGAGGGCGGTCCATTCTTCGAGTGGGCCGCCCTCAGGTGGGCATGACACCGTCCATCTTTCTTTCCCGACTGAGCTTGCCAGCCATCCCACAGTGAGGCGGACCTCCGGCATCAACGTCAGAGGCGACTACCAAATGGACACCGGGGAGTTCAATGATCACCACAATAGAAGCCGACCGCTATTTCCACATCACGGGGCTTACCACCACAGAAATCGACGATGGCATCAGCATCGCCGTCAGATTGGCCCACACCCACTCAAGAAGGGACGGCTGGGAAGGCGTACTCGTGACCCGCCATGAACCTGGGCTGTACACCGTGAACCTAAGCAGCGAAATCCCTTCTGGCATCACCATGGCACGAGACCTCGACAGCAGAACCAAGCGCTCCCAGAAAGTGCAGAAGTAGGCGACCGGTCGTTCCGCGCGAGGTCTGTGCCGCCGCCAGACTGGGCCGGATTTCCTGTGTCTTCGCGGGTTCCCGGTGTTTGCAGGGGCCGGGATGCGGTTCGAGTCCACCTCAGACACAGGGTTTCGGCAGGTCAGAAGCCATTTGGGCCTCTGACTGTGTACAGAACACCCAAACGTGTGGACGCGTGGCCAGCATTCCGAAGCGCCACATTTGAGGTGGTGACCACCCCAAATCTTTCATTTGGCTTGATTCTTGCTGCACAAGGAGTAGCCGTCCTCTTGCATCAACAGGAGGCGGCCGCGCCCGTCGTCGAACCTCACCCATGCACCGGAACCATCGGGCAGGCTCGCTTCCACGATCCCGCCACCGACTTGCCGATCCTTGCCGCCCAACGCGTTGACGCAGACGCACTCGCCCGCGACGCCGAACAACGAGGCTGGATCGCCGAAGCCGAACGACACAAACAACTCATCACACGACTCGACAAACTGATCAACGAGGCCACACCGCAGGATGACGAACACGAGCACCCTCGACAGCGTCGAGCGCGCCTGCGCCGAGCTCCTCCGGAATGGACAGGCAGTGACATTCACCGCCGTTGCCGCCCAAACCGGCCTGGGCCGCACCACCATCTACTGGGACCCGGTAATCCGGGCCGTCATCGAGTAGAACCGTCACCGCGCCGCCGCCGTCAGCGGCACGCTCACCGTCCTCACCGACGAGATCGCCACCCTCCACGCCGCACTCGACACCCTCGCCACAACCGTGCGGCGACACGAAGAACAACTCCGGAAGCTAACCACCCGAAAAAGCTGAAACCCTTAACCGGCCAATCCCCGGCATCCCGGATCATTAGCCGGATAATGTGCGGACAACGCCGCGATGGAGTCGTTCTTTTCGCTGCTGCAGAAGAACGTCCTGGACCGCCAGCGCTGGCTCACCGGGCAAGAACTCAGGCTGGCCATCACGACCTGGATTGAGCGGACTTACCACCGCCGGCGACGGCAACGACGGCTGGGAAAACTCACGCCCATCGAATATGAAACAATCAACCGGACCGCGCTCAAAGCGGCCTAAGACCCCGAGTCAACAAGAGCGGGGGCAGTCCCCATCCTTTTCCTATTGAGTGAGCCCGGCGTCTTTCACGCCGAGCAACGGGGCCGAGCTCGGACGCTACCTCGCTACTCCCAGCGGCCTCGTTCCGGAGGTAACCGAGGTCGTTTATCGCCTTCTCGATGCGCTTCTGTGTCTCCGGAGCAACGCGGTGCGGCGCATTCATGTAGTTCGAGACCGTACCTATAGGTACATCGGCATGCTGCGCGACATCGCGGATACTCACCACCAGATATCCTCGCAATCCGGGTCGAGAGAGTAGAGCTGTCCCAAGACCCGGAGGACGGGCGACTTTCGCGGTGGTACGCGATCGTCGCCCGCCTTCCAGAGCCTGCAGGGCAGATCGGGGCTAGCCCACGTCTGTCCATTTGTTGTTGGTGACCTGCTCGTGTGCCCAGGTGACGTTCGACGCCTGCTGCGCGGCCAGGTACTCATCGAGCGTCTTAGAACCGATCAGGTAGCCAGTAAGCAAGTTCTGCCCCGTTTGGGCCGCTGGCGTCAGCAGCGCGCCGTTACTCATCTTTGCCGGTGCGGACCACTCTTTGGACGTGAGTGCCTCGATTGTCGTCGGAGCCTTGGCGCTGGTGATAGCCGGGATGCTTCCAGTCTCCGCGAGCCAGTTCTCAATCTTCGGGCTCGACACGTACTGGAGGAACTTGATCGCCGCATCCAGCTTCGCACCCTTGATGTACGCGGGAATCATGTACGAGGTGCCACCTGCTCCCGTTCCAAACGATGCCGGCGCGCCAGAAGCGTACTTCGAGTCCTTAGTCGAGATGGTCGGGAATGGCACGGTGCTCCAGGCGAACTTCACCGTGGAGAGCCCGGCGGCCGAGAAGTTGGTGCCCCACGCCATGGCGGCCTTGCCACCGGGGAAGGCCGTGCTGCCGGTGAAGGCGCCGGCCGCGGGGATGCCCGACCAGTTCGGCGTCGCGCAGGCGTCGTACCACTTCTTGATGATCTTGACCGAGTCGGCAACGGCCGGGTCGGTGCTCACGTCGAGCGAGCCGTCTAGGATTCCCTTCGCGAGGCTCTTCGTGGCCAGAGGATTCGCGGTACCCGCGTTGCCGTCGCCTCCGAAGACGTTGATCTTGTCCGCCAGCGGGTCGAGCATGGTCGACTGGATCGCGGTGGTCGCCCACATGGAGGCCAGCGTGCCCTTGTCGGTGGCCAGCGGGTCGATGCCCGCCTCCTTCAGCGTGGTGCACGCCTTAGTGAATCCGTCGAAGGTAGACAGCTGCGAGGGGGAGATGCCCACCTTCTTCAGGATGTCGTTGTTGTAGAAGATGCCGACGGTAACGAGGTTGAACGGCACCCAGGTGTGGTGCCCGGTTCCATCGCGCTGAGCGTCACCGAAGTAGTTCTTGTCGAACCCGTCGAGCCAGGTCTTCGAGTTCGGGTCGAACGGGTTCTTCTCGGCGAGGTACTTGTCGAGGTTCATCACTTGGTCCGGCTTGGGCGCCGGCTGGTTGAAGATCAGCTCGGGCGCGGTGCCCGCGGTGAGCTGCGTGCTCAGCGTGGTGCCGAACGACGAGAGTGGCAGCACGTTGGTCTTGATGGTGATGTTCGGGTTGTCCTTCTCGAACTGCGTGATCAGCTTGTCCCAGGCCGGACCGAAGGTGTTGGTCTGGTCGGTGAACTGGTTCGGGCCGGAGAGGGTGATGGTGACCTTGTCGTCGGAGCTGGATCCGGCCGAGCATCCGGTCAGTACGAGCGCTGCTGCTGCGATTGTGCCGACCGCGGCGACGAGCGCCTTGGGTCGCACGAGGCGTTTGGACTGTGACATTGCAATCTTCCTTGATTGGGTTGGGGGGTGGAGCGGGTGAGCGGGTGGGGCGTTGTCGTGCGATTCAGTGCTTTCGGAAGGAGACAGAGTTCGTCTCGGAAATTCGGGGTCGGCGCCCTAGTGCGCGCCGGGGAGGCCGCCCTGTACCCCCGCGAGGAAGTATTTGGACAGGAAGGTGAACAGGATGACGAGCGGCAGGCTGGCGAGGAAATATCCGGCCATCAGTGGTCCGTATTCGATGGCGTTCTGGCCCTGGAAGAACTGCAACCCCACCGACATAGTGCGCAGGCTGTCGTCGGTGATCACGAGAAGTGGCCAGAAGAAGTCGTTCCACACCGTGCTGAGCGTGATCAGCGCGATCGAGCCGAGCACGGGCAGCGACAGCGGAAGGGTGATCGAGCGGTACAGGCGGAAGTTCGACGCCCCGTCGATGCGGGCAGCGTCATAGATCGACTGCGGGATCGACTCGATGAAGTTGCGCATGATGACCGTGCCGAGGATGACACCGCCCGCGACGTAGGGCACGACGAGCACCACGTAGGTGTTCAGGATGCCGAAGTCCTTCATCATGATGAACAGCGGGATCAGGTTGACGATGCCGGGCACCGCCATGAGCGCGAGCACGAGCGCGTACACCACACCGCGTCCACGGAATCGGAATCGCGAGAGCACGAACCCGGCCACGGAGCCGATGGCCGCGATCAGGATGATCGAGGCGATGGCCACGTAGAAGGTGTTGCCGAGGTACGGCGCGATCTGGTTCCACGCCACGGCGTAGTTCTCGAAGTGGAACGGGAAGACCGGCGCCCAGAAGCTGTCCGCGAACTGCTGGTTCGTCTTGCCCGACGTGATGACCATAAAGACGTAGGGCGCGAGGCTGACCACGACCAGCAGGATCAGTACCGCCTTGATGCCTACCTGCAGGTGGGACCGGTTGCGGATCTTCCCTGGCTGCTGCTGAGCGAGCCGTGTGGTAACGGTGCTCACATTTCACCTCCGTCGTTTGCGCCCGCGCTGCGTCGCCCGATGAAGAGCGAGAACAGGCTGAGGGCGAGGGTGATCGCGAACAGCGTGGTGGAGAGAGTGGCCGCGTAGCCCCAGTCCCCGGCGCTGAACGCCTGGTTGATGATGTAGAGCACCGGGACCATGGTCGCGTTGTCGGGCCCTCCCGAGGTGAGCACGAAGGCGACGAAGCCGTACTGCAGCGTAGCCACGACGACCAGGAAGAATAGGATACGGATCTGGCTCACCATGAGCGGCAGGTCGATCCGCCAGAGTCGTGCCCAGCGGCCGACGCCGTCGAGCTGGGCGGCCTCGAGCACCTCTTTCGGGATGTTCTGCAGGCTCTGGTAGAAGATGAGGAACGGCAGCCCGGCGATGAACGGGAAGCCGACGAGGAGGAGCGCGACGAGCGCCGTGCTGGGCGAGCCCGTCCAGTTCTGTTCGAACGCCTTCAGGCCGATCGCACGAAGGAACTGGTTGAACAGCCCGGCGTTCGGGTCGTAGAAGAAGCCCCAGATGAGCGCGGTCACGACGCCGGGGAAGGCCATCGGGATGATGAGCAGCGTGCGGATCACGTACTGCCATCGGTCGCTCTTGAGGGTGACGAGCAGCTCTGCGGCAAGCAGCGGTAGGATCCACGACGCGAGGTTAAACACGAAGATGATGCCGAGGTTGCCGAACGAGCGCCACCAGGTGTCGTCGCTCATCATGCGTGCATAGTTGGCGCCCCCGAGGAAGGTGGAGACGCCAGCGGGCACCCAGTTGAAGAATGACCAGAAGATGGAGGAGAGGGCCGGGAAGTAAGCGAATGCTCCCAATACGGCGATCAGCGGGAGCAGCGCCAGCCACACGGTGATGCGGAATTGAGGACGCGTGGTCCGCCGCGGGCTCGGGGGCCGACCTGCGACGGAGGCACGTTCGGCTGCTAGGGGTCTTTCCTTCGTCAACGCCATGAAGCGCCTCTCTTCTTCGAGATATGCGGCGGCCGAGTCATCTCCGCCGTGAAATCGCTCGGCAGGGAACTGTGATTCACACTTCACTCCTTTGTGGTGCTCGGGCTGTTGCAAATTCTATAGCGAATCGTTTCGTGTGACAAGTATGACGGCCCCATCCTCGGGCTTCCCGTCCGGACGCCGAAGGTGCGGGTGAGATGGTGCAGCCGGCGAGGGAGAGCGCAGTCACGCCTATGAAGGCACTGATTGAGGGGGGCGTGCGTGCCCCCCGCTGAACCTGGTTCTGGTGCATTTTCACTCCCTTGTGATTGCTGTGCGACATCGGTGATTCTGTAGGATGAATCGTTTCGCTCCGTCGGGGTAAAAACCTCCGGAGTTGAATGTCTCGATTCTTGCTAGATTTCGTTCTCCCTCACCGGTCCGCGGGTGAGAAACGCTTTGCTTTCGGGTTCAATGCTGCATCCTCAGCCGCTGGCAGCCCGACGATGACCGCGTTGAGGCCCTCATCCGTGCGAACAATGGAGAGGGGGTTGTCCGCCACCACGACGATGGAGTCGCGGTGGCGCCACGCAACCCACCAGTCGCTGCCGGTGATGGTTACAGTGCCGGGCTCAATCGGTGACCTGTCGAGCGTGTAGGGCTTCAGATTCTGACTCCATTCGCCGAACCCTTCGAGGGTCCGGCGCTGGACGTCGGGAATCCGCCCACTGGCCTCGGGCCCGATGTTCAGCAGGAGACGGCCGCCGCGCGAAACTACGTCGGCGTACAGACGCGCAAGCTCGCGTACAGAGAGCGTCAAGGATTCATCCTCTGTGCGGTTGTAACCGAACGAAAACCCGAGCCCGCGGTTATGCTCCCAGCCGACCCCGCGCTCGTTCTGGGTATCGTGCGAGTACTCGCTGGTTCGGTAGTCCCACACTGGTGCGCCCCATCGGTCATTGACGATGCCATCAGGCACCACACTCTTGTAGTACTCCAGCAGTTGCACGAGAGAGCCGTCAGCCTTACCCGCGTCCGGCCATTCGATGTCGTTCCAGATCACTGCAGGTTTGTAGCGGTCAATCAGGTCACGGACGTGTGCGGTTGCGTATTCGGCGTACTCCGCACCGTTGGGGCGGTACTCAGTGACATCGGACATCGATTCAATAGGAGGGAAGTCCGTGAAGGCCCAGTCAAGCCCGCCCGAGTAGTAGACCCCGAATCGCATTCCCTCATTGCGCACTGCTTGAGCGAGGGGTTCGAGGAGATCGAGCTTGGGTCCCCGAGCGACCGTGGACAGTCTGCCGGCGCCGGGGGCGTCCCACAGGGTCACCCCGTCGTGATGCTTCGTGACGGGGATGACGTAGTCCGCGCCGGCTAGATGAAACAGCCGGGCCCATTCGGACGGATCGAACTGGTTGGGGTTCCATTGATCAAGGAAGGCGTCGTACGTGTTGTCTCCGTACTCAGCGGCGTGGTGTAGCGCCGCCGGCGATCCCGCGATCCGGGATGTGTTCGCGTACCACTCGGCGTACGCGTTGTGGGAGAACCATTTCTCTTCGGGTACAGCGCCCCATGCGCCAGTCGGCTCGGCCCATGCAGGAACCGAGTACGGCCCCCAGTGGATGAAAATGCCCAGGGTGGACTGTCTGGCCCATTCGGGCAGGGTGGGACTATTGGTCATTACTCTCTCCTTGGCGTGGTTTGGCGAGACGCTGCTTGGCGACTGCCTGGTAAGTGGTCATAGTTCTGCGACAGGGCGAAACGACTAAAGGTTCGCGGATCATGGGTAGACTCGGGATAGCATCGTTATGAGCGCGAACGGTGCCCATAACTCGCGATATGAAGGATTGAAATTGTCGACAAGCAGCAGATCTCCCGCAACTTACAAGGACATCCAGCGACTGACCGGTTTGTCGTTGGCGACGATTTCGAAGTACTACAACGGGCGAAACGTTCTTTCCTCGAACCGAGAAGTGATTGAGTCGGCGGCCGCGGAACTGAACTATCGACCTAACGCGTTCGCCAGCAGCCTGAGACGCGGCGTGACTCGAACCGTCGGCGTGTTGCTGCCCTCTTTCCAGGTTCCCTTCCACCTCGAGATCGTCGTCGGAATCGAAAAGTACCTGCGCAGTCAGGGCATCGGAGTGCTCCTGACCTCCAACGAGCAGGACGGAACTCCGTCCAGCGTCAATGCAGTCGAGCTGCTTCTCAGCAGAAGGGTTGACGGCATCATCGGCGTTCCCGCGTTGGCGGACTCCTCGGCGCTCGAGACCGCGGTCTCGATTGGCATCCCTGTCGTCACCGTGGACTGGTGCCCAAGCGGCCTTGACGCGGACTCCGTCACCCTTGACAACGTGCAGGCGGGGAAGGTTGCAACGCAGCACCTGATTGACCACGGCCACCGAACCCTCGGCGCCCTGGTGGGCGAAGAAGGAATGTGGAGCCTGCAGGGCCGGCTTGACGGCTTCCTGGCAGCGGCTCGCGCTGCCGGCATTACAATCGCCGAGGACCATATCCAACGCGCCCCTCTCAACGTGGACTCCGGATATGCGGCGATGATGCGATTGCTCGCGGCAGACCAGCGCCCGACTGCGGTGTTCGCAGGGAACTACGACCTGACGGTCGGCGCCGTGACCGCCCTGAACGACTCCGGGCTCCGCCTCGGGCGCGATATCTCCCTCGTTGGTTTCGACTCCGTGGAGCTCGCCCAGGTAACGCGCCCGAAACTGACGGTCTACGTGCAGCCCGTCGAACAGATCGCAACCGAGGCCGCTCGCATAATGAATGCCCGGCTGGACAATCCGGACGCGTCGAGGAGCCGCGTAGTTCTGGAGCTTCCGGGGCACCTGCAGATCGGTGCGTCGGTTAGGCGGCTGACCGACTGAACCCCTGGCCCAATCTTTATGAACAGACATGAGACTCCTTGAGTGAACTGTAAGGCGAAACGTTTCACTTAGAGTAGAGCGCTACGCAGCGCAAATCAACTGCGTGGGGATCCCGCCTGATCCATCACTTGGTGCGAATCCGCGTCTTCGTAGAGCGCAAAGGCTTAGCTCCGCAAAGGAGGAACTATCTTCACGCTTCGTAAGGCATGTCATAACGTTTTGTCCTATGGCGGGTCTGCCCAGCTTGGAGTCGCTCGGGGGAGGTACGTCGTCTGCGCCATAAATCGATGGTGCGGAAGTCGATCGTGGGTGACCTCAACAGTGAACATGACAGATCGCTGGAATGACTCGACAGGTGGGGGCTACACCCTGCCGGCATCGTCACCCATGGCTTCCCACCCACCTAGGGACGCCGCAGAGGCATGTCGACTTGCCGACTCAGCTGTCTCCGGGAAGATCGGCACCGCCTGGCAGGACTGACGATGCCCTGGCGCTGCCGCCCGGGTCCGTGCCGGTACTTCGGGCCCTTCAAATAGAGCGACCCACTCGTCGATCCAGCGGGACCAATCGACACGCTGAGACGGGCCCACTCTGTTGATCGATGCTGAAACGATTCGCCTTCTACGCGCACTTGTCGCTCATCAGGGTCATTTCCGTGGCAAACAAAGGGTTGACCTGCGAATGATGTGAGCGTAACGTTTCGCAGTGGTGATTCCGGGGCAACTCTAGCTCCTCGTCGATAGGACATGCAACGGTGCATTCGGCCAGCGAAGACGATCCTGTTGTCGAGCTTCGGTTGTCATCATGACCCCTCGCGGCGGTCAGCGATTTGGAAAACGTCCGGATCAAACTGGTCGGGCGCGAACCGATTTTTGCGGCCCCAGCACTTTTCCGACCATGTTCGACGTTCGGAAACAGCTACCTGCAGCGCATACTCGCGCTTCCCAATGACCAACCAAGCGAGGCTTCACTTCCCTAGTCGATTGGAAGCGCGGTGTGGTCAGAACCCAACGAAAGGAAGAGACAATGATGTACTCACCCTCAAGACCGAAAAGAGCTGTCGCAAGACTCCTCGTTCCGGCGTTGATCATGACTGCTCTCGCGCTAGCGAGTCCATTCAGTGCAGCAGCAGCGACTAACCCGGGGACGGACGACTTCGAACGCGCCGACGGAGCCCTCGGGAGCTCGTGGACGTCGGACCGCGGCACCTGGAGCATCGCAAGCGGTGCCGCCCTGGCAACCAGCGCGACGAGCAACGCCGTAACCACCTACAACCCCCTGCCCATCGCCGTCGACTACGCCGTCTCCGCGCGGATCAACATCGTGACAACGGGAACCCCAACGGGATCGGAGTGGGCAGGTGTTGCCGGCAACGTTCAAGGCGCCACTGCCTCGAACCTGAACTACTACCTGCTGCGGGTGACGACTGGTTCTGGAACCGGCACAAACGGGCGCTGGCAGTTGCTGAAAATGACCAACAGCACTAGCACCGGCCTGCTCGCCAGCGGCACCATCGTCGCCGCGTACGGCACGCAACTTGACCTGACCCTGACTCGCACGGGCAACTCCTTGCGGTCGCAAGTACTCAACGCAGGGTCGGGAGCCACCCTCGCTGATCAGACGTACACCACGGCTGATCCGAATGTCACCGGAGGCCGTGCTGGGCTGTATTCCAACAGCGGAAACCTGAGAGCACAGACTTGGGGTCTGTCGACGACGGTCCCCGCGGCGGACGACTTTGAGCGCGTTGACGGAGCCCTCGGGAGTTCGTGGACATCAGATCGCGGCGCCTGGAGTATCGCGAGCGGTGCCGCATTGGCAAGCAGCTCGACCAGCAACGCTGTCGCCACCTACAACCCCCTCGCCCTCGGCGATGACTACACTGTCTCTGCGCGGACCAATATCGTCACGACAGGAACCCCGGGAGGATCCGAGTGGGTGGGCGTCGTGGGAAACCTTCAGGGCACGAGTGCCACCAGCCTGAACTACTACGTGCTCCGGGTCACGACCGGTTCTGGAACGGGCACGAACGGGCGCTGGCAGTTGCTGAAGATGTCCAACAGCTCGACGGCCAGCGTGCTCGCCAGCGGCACAATCGTTGCCTCGTACGGCACGCAACTTGATCTCACGCTGACACGCACAGGTAACTCATTTCGGTCCCAGGTAGTCAATGTGGCATCGGGAGTCACACTTGCGGACCAGACCTACACCGCCGCTGTCGTTGACCCGAATGTCACGGGGGGCCGTGCGGGGTTGTATTCCAACAGTGGAAACCTGCGAGCGCAGACCTTTAGCCTTTCGACGACGAGCCCGGCTGCTTCGCCCCCCGGAGCACTCAACTGCGCACCCGGTGGAGAAAGCTATACCTACCCCGATCCCAACCTGACTGTCGTTTCGACAAGCACGGTTGGATCGACCTGGGCCGGAATGCAAGTGACGCAGCGAGTTCTCACCAACGGAAACGACCAGTACGTCGCCTACTACGACGTGAACCGCGGCATGACTGTCGCAAAGCACACGAGTGGCGGCGCATGGGTCTACAAGACACTCCCGTCGACGCTCGGGTGGGATAGCCACAACTACGTCTCGATGGGACTCGACCGCAGTGGAAACCTTCATGTGTCCGGCAACATGCACAACGTTCCGTTGGTCTACTTCCGCACCACGACCCCCGGCGACATCAGCACGTTGGTGAAAGTCAACAACATGGTGAGCGCCGCCGCGGAGGATTCGGTTACCTATCCCGAGTTCGTCAACCGGTCCGACGGAAGCCTTGTCTTTGACTACCGCGACGGTGGGTCCGGCGATGGCGTGACGTACTTCAATGTGTATAACGAGTCGACCAGCTCGTGGTCGCACATCGTCTCTGAGCCGATTTTCGACGGCAATGGGTCGGCGAGCAACCCTTCAGGAACGTGGAGTTCGTACTTCCAAGGTCCGACGAAGGGACCCGACGGCTGGTTCCACATGATCTGGGTGTGGCGTGACAGTGGTGACGCGGCGACGAACAGCATGCTGACGTACGCGAAGAGCCAGGACCTCGTGAACTGGGTCACGAACGACGGAACGCCCTTGACGACGCCGCTCAAGTATGGCCAAGGTGACGTGATCGATCCGGTCCCCGACCATGGTGGACTGCTGAACGGAAACGCGCGGATCGGCTTCGACGCCGACGGCAAGGTTCTTATCTCGTACCACAAGTACGATGCTCAGGGCCGGTCGCAGGTGTACGCCGCGCGTCCGACTGCCTCCGGCACGTGGCAGATCAACCAGATCACCAACTGGACCGGACGATGGAGCTTCGGGGGTGGCGGGAGTCTCAACTTCCAGGTCTCGATGCAGGGTTCCCGTGTCCTGTCCAACGGCGACATCAGCGTTGACTTCTTCTGCAACGGCACCAGCGGCCGGCAGTCCATCATCATCGACTCGTCGCTCAATCGGATTGCCCAAGTACCCTCACAGCCCCTGCCCGCCTCTGTAACGTCCGTGAGTGGGACGTTCCCGGGGCTAGAGGTCAAACTCGAGAGTGACCTCGCCGGCGCAACAGCGGGAGGGCAGTACATACTGCGCTGGGAGACGTTGCCAGGCAACGATGACCAGCCACGGGCCGGGGGCACCTACCCGACAGGAGGAAGCACCCTGCAGGTAATCCTGCTCCACTAGCCGTAAATCCCTCGGAGAACGGCCTTTGTCTGGCGGCGAGGCCGTTCTTCGCGCGGCTATTTGACCGCGCACCTATACCTAGGAGAATTACTGTGACCACAATCTCGCGGTTCGATACGCTCGACATCCGCTTCCCCACCTCGGCGGCGCTCGACGGCTCTGATTTGCCCAAAGAACTGGGGACACGTCTGCGAGCAGAGGAGCTCATTCCATGATTCACGGTTACGTTGCTCCAGGCTTCGAGCTAGTCGCCGATGCGTTCCAGCGCGGACATTCAGCGGATCCCGGCGGCGCTCAACTCTGCGTCTATCAAGCGGGGAGCGTGGTTGTCGATCTGTGGGCAGGCTCCGACCCGGAAACGGACATCGCTATAGACGGAGACTCCCTCTTCGTGTTGTGGTCCACGACCAAAGGCATGCTGGCAATCATCGCGGCCTTGCTGTTCGAAGAAGGCCAGCTTGACCCCGATACGCGAGTATCTTCTGTGTGGCCGGAGTTCGGAGTTCGCCGCAAGGATCAGACCACGGTTGCCCACTTCCTCAGTCATGCGGCTGGTCTTCCCTTCTTTCCCTCTGAAGCGAGGATCCAAAGCCGCGACCTGCCGAATTGGGCTCTCTGCATTGAGACGCTCGCCACCGCCGAACCCCTATGGGCACCGGGAACCGCGTCGTGGTACCACCCATTTACATTTGGTTATCTCAACGGCGAGGTAATCCGCCGGGTTACGGGCAAGACAGCGGGCGACCTCTTCGCTGAGCGCATCGCCGGGCCACTAGGAGTCGACTTCTGGATCGGGGGCCTGCCGGCGGACCGTGAGAAAGACGTCACGCATCGCAGCAGATTAAACCATGAGCCACCCGTCAAACCTGGCGAACTGTGGTCACAACACGGAGTGGATCTGTCTGATCCAGTCGTCCGCGAGCTGCTCGAGCAGGTGCAGTCGATTCCCGACATGATGGAGTTCCTCAACACCGCCGAGGGGCACCAGATGGAGTTCGGCGGTGCCGGCGGAATCGCGAGTGCACGGTCGGTCGCAAAAATCTACGCCGCCACCATCGGTGAGATCGACTCCATTCGGCTGCTCTCCCCGACGACGCTTGACTTCATGACGCGACCACGCACCTTAAACTTGGGGCCCGTTCCTCCGCTGGCCGCCGTGCCCAAACAGAAGCTTGCCGAGTTCGGGCTGGGCTTCTGGTTGGGCTCGCAATTCCCGAGCGGCCGATTCGCATCCGGTGGAACTTTCGGGCACCCAGGGGCAGGCGGAGTTATCGCGTTTGCTCATCCCGACTCGAGCATGGCCGTTGCATACACGTGCACCGGAATGTGGTCGGACGACTCGCGACCGGACCCGCGCATGAGCTGGGCTGAGCCGCTCGCCGATTTGGCTCGCGCGTAGGAACATCCGGAATCCATGTCCCCACCATCGACTAGAAGACAGGGCGGGACTGCTGGACGAAAGAATTTTCGCCGTTGAGGTTCATCCGGGCCGTGGCCAGCACGCCGCAGCTGCCGAGGCGTGCGGACTGGAGGGGCAGACAGACAGGGCGGGACGAAGTTCAGGAAGTTAGGCTGCATCCGGATGGTCCACTTCGTCGGGTTGTTCAAGTGGCGGCGGTATTCCTCTGAGGAGAAGATCCCAGCTCGGCACCCTCCCGTTGTTCAACTGGGATGCAAGGCTATTCATGGGACGGGAGTTCTCGCATCCACTTCTACTCCCGTGCTTAGAATGCCGATAACCGATGTTCTGTCGTTGGGCCGGTTGAAAGGTCTTGTCATGATGCTCGTGGTCTTCTCCGCCATGTTAACAATGAAGGAGGTGCTGCCATCGTGTTGGATGGTTCAGCGTTCTGCCGGGCGGAGTGTTGCCGGATTTTGGGTTGTTTGACCGATCGGTGTGTGTCGTGCCCTGGAGGCCGCAGCCTGATCCCGGCAGGAGGCTCTAAGCGGGCTGAAAGGGTGAGATTCAGCCGGACGATCTGCAGATGTGGCAGCTCCTATTTGCTGGCGCCGGTCCGAGCATGCAGAGCAGCGTTGGGTCCCGCTTCTTTGGTGGCGATCGAGCAAAAAAGAAGTGTGAACAATGTCCACACTTTCCGCCCCGGATTGGCCCGTACAGTCATCGGACTGGGCCGTATTCCGCATGTTTCCGCCACTTCCCAGTGTTCCCGAGGCCCGGAATCGCCTTCGAGTCCCACCTCGGGCACGGCATACCCCCTCGTCAGAGGGGGTATTTGCTTTAACGTGTGTACAAATTAGGTGGTCAGTTCCCTCTGACATTGACCGCGGGGTGTGCCTGGCGCCGCGGTTCGCCTGTTTTGTTGTGGGGGAGCGGGTTCAGGGTCGTGGCTGGTTGGCCCTCCGCGTGCTGTGAGCTGGGGTTATATGTTCCTCTCTTGGTTCGTTCGGTAGGTCGTGGTTGGCCTACACCTCTTCATGGGTAGGGGTACTGAGCGCGACATGACTTCGAGAGCCTGCGTCAAAGTTCTTCAGTTCTGGCTCATTGCCGGAGCGGAGAGCCTTAGCTGGGGACGGCTTTGTCAGGCCAAAGGGGGTGTGTACATTGTCCACACTTAAATCCGCTTTTTCGTAGCTGTTCGCAGCCATTTGCCTAGTCCTCCTTCGGCCCACATTCTGCTCATCGCATGCGCGTGCAATGACGACATGACGCCGGTCTTGAATTTCATTGCGTGCGCGGTTCCGTCGCTGAGCCGACCGAGGGCATTCAGGCCGGATTTATCCGTTTAGTCGATGCGGCACTACGAATGCAAGGGGGGCGGCGCGGGCTCTTAGTCGTTGGCAGGGGCTGTGGAGGTTTGCCGGATCACGCGCTTGACGGCCGAGCGTGCGGAAGCGGCCAGTCTGCCGATAAGTGCCCTGTCGTCAAGCTAAGGAAGAGGGGACCGTCAGGGGCGTTGATTTCTCAGACTCGCCTTGGAACTCGGCCGACAGGGAAACCCCGAGGACGAATGCGGCACCATCGAAGACGTTCGTTTCGACGACCGCGCCCAGGTTCGAGTCGGTGATAATGCGGACAAGCAGGATCACGAACACGACGGCGCTGAGGACCGCTACGATGTGGGAGAACTTATGGATGCAGCGGTAGCCGATGATCGCCAAGGTTGCCGACATGAGGGCAACGTCGAAGTACCCACGGGACACAGAGACCGGGAGCATTGACAGCACGCGGCGAGGTTCTTGATGAGGATTGCCGTCGAAAATGCACAAACCCACTAGTAGCAGGTTTGTCTTTTCGGCCGATTTGAACCGGGAGTTAGACTAGGAGCTGGCGGAGAAACAGAACCTGCTTTATCCAGTGGTGTTCCTGCCCTCCTTCATGGTTGTTGAACCTGTACACCTCCATCTCCTTCGTTGGGCCGGGACGGGACGCGTCAGAAGTGCCCGAGCCGTACGCGTTGAAGCTGGCGAAGACAGTAGAGGGCGGGCAGATGTCGTCACTTTGCGCTGCCGAGTAGAGCGCAGGCGCCGTAGCCCATCGTCCGAGGTTGACGCCGTCGAAATAGCGCAGGACGTCAAGTACTTGCTCATACCGGTCCCGATGACGGGCAAGGAAGGCGGCGATTTCCGGGTACGGGCCACGCGGGGCGATGTCGATAGCGCGCGGAAAATCCTGCAGGAACGGGACGTCGGGCAAAGCTGCCACGACGCCGTCGAGCCGACCGGCCACCAGCCCGGAGACAGCTACCACAATGCCGCCGCCCTGACTTCCGCCGGCGAGGACGACTCGTGCCGCATCCACCTCAGGGTGGGATTGTGCTGCCTCCACTGCCCGGAAGGCATCCGTGTACACCCGCCGGTAGTAGTAGTCTTCGCGGCTGCCGACGCCCCGGGTCATGAAGCCGGCATAACCCACGCCGCCAGCCGACGGATGGGGATCAGCAGTCTCACCCACAGCAAAACCGTAACCCTGGCCACGGGTGTCCATGATGAAATGCGCGTACCCCGCCTGCGCCCACCCTGTTTCCTGGTTCGCCAGTCCCCGCCCACCGGAGTAGCCGACGTAGTGGACCACCACAGGCAGCCTGGAACCTGAGTCCCTGGTGGCAGGGAGGTGCAGCCATCCCTTGATGGGTTCCCCACCGTACCCTGCGAAGGTCACGTCAAAGGTGTCGATCACAGAAAGGTAGTTCTCGACGGGCTCAAACCGGGCGTTCAGGGGGTAGGCTCTGGCATCCGCGATCGTGGCATCCCAGAATTCGCGAAGGTCTTCCGGCATCGTCACATCGGAGGTATAGCTGCGGAGCTGGGCCAACGGGAGGTCAAAAAGTGGCATCGCGTCCGATTCTGTTGTTTTCTGGAGGGGCTGGCTGGATCTGGCTTGGCATTTCCGTACCAGGAGCAGCTCCGAGGGCGGCTGCGGCGGAGAAGGCACCATCGATGGACCAGGAGTGGAGGACGGCGGCCACGTCCTGCCGCTTCTCGTCCCGGACAGCCTCTTCATAGGAACGTTCCAGTAGTGCGTCGATCTGCACCCGCCAGCCGGTGGCTGCGCTTTCGATGGCTGCTTCCACCATGGCCAGGCTGAGGATGTTCGCGTGAACCTGACCCATGGGCGGAGTTCCTGTTCGGAGCGCTGAAACGAACTCGTGCAAGGATCCGTGGACGTCCGGGCCCGGCTCCTCCACCACTCTCCGGCCCGGGTGAACGGGGGCATGCACCTGAACAGTATCCTCTACAGCAATGTCAGCAGCGGCGTCTGCGGGGGAGGATGGGGTCACGGTCGGGGGATTATCACCGTCCCACACGACAGTCCCGTTTTCGCCGCCGAGCCGCCAGGCTGCGTTCCAGGAGGTTTCCTGCCCGGGGCTGCACCAGCTTCCGTTGAACACGAACCGCTCGCCGCCGGACATTTCGAAGGACGCTACGGCTGCCGCGTCCCCTCGATACCAGCTCCAAGCAGGGTTGTATTCCTCGCAGAATACGGAGACGGGGTCCGCGTCCAGGAGGAAGCGCGCCATGTCGAACTGGTGGATGGCCATGTCCAGCAGTAGCGGGTGCTCCATCTGGTCGCGGTATCCGCCGAAATGCGGTGCCTTGAAGAAATCGGCGGACAGCGTGCCCAGCCGGCCGAGCCCGCCGGCGAGAGCCTTGCCGGCGAACAGGTCGCGGTTGTAGCGGCGGGACTGGCTGACCATGAACAACTGGCCGGTGAGCTCGGCGGCAGCGACCAGGCTCAGGCCCTGAGCCACGGTGGACGCAACCGGCTTTTCGCCCAGCACGGGAAGCCCGGCGAAGAGCGCCTCGGCGGATACGGGGTGGTGGGCGGCCGGAACCGTGACGTTGATGACCGCCTGGGCGCCGACGTCGGACGCCAGTTGCGCTGTTCCCCTCCCCACTGGAAGGTCAGGTTTGCCGATCGAGGCGGCGCTGGCACGCGCGGCGTCCAGGTTAAGGTCAACGATGCCGCTGAGCTCCACGAGCGGCGAGGCCTCCACCGCCCCCAGCCAGGTGTGGCCCATGGCTCCGGCGCCGACCAGCAGCACTTTTAGCGGACCCCGATCGTCCTCAATTGTCGCGAACGGGCGGCTCATGCCGTGGTTTCCTCGTAGATCGCGGTGGCGCCCTTGTAGTCGGCGCCCTTGTAGAACTCATCGGTGTCATATTGCAGCAGTTCCGGAAGTTCCCGGCGCGACCGGTCGGTGAATGCCCACTGGACGGCGTTGGAGATGACCCGGCGGATGTCCTTGTGGTGATACACCGGGAAGTCCTGATCGCCGGGGCTGAAGTAGAAGATCTTGCCGTGGCCGCGTCGGAAAGTGCAGCCGGAGCGGAAGACTTCGCCGCCGCTGAACGAACTGATGAAGACCAGTTCCTCCGGCCCAGGGATGTCGAAGAATTCGCCGTACATTTCCTGCTCATCAATGATGATGGGGTGCGGAACGCCCTTGGCGATGGGGTGGGTGGGGTCCACGGTCCACACCAGCTCGCGGTCCTGCTCGCTCCGCCAGCGCAGGGTGCACGTGGTGCCCATGAGCTTGGTGAAGATCTTGGACCAGTGGCCTGAGTGGAGCACGATCAGCCCCATTCCCGAGAGCACGTGGCGGTGCACCCGCTCCACGATCTCGTCATCGACATCGGCGTGGGACATGTGCCCCCACCAGGTCAGGACGTCCGTGGTGGCCAGGACCTCTTCGGTAAGGCCGTGCTCCGGCTCGTCCAGGGTGGCGGTGCGGACGACGACGGCGGCACCCAGGTTCTCCTCGATACCCTCCTTCACTGCGCCGTGAATGCCGCGGGGGTAGAGTTTTGCCACCTGCTCGTGTTCCTGCTCATGCCGGTTTTCGTTCCAAACTGTGACCCGGATCGGGGTGCTTTTACTCATTGAAGCTCCTTGTACTTCTGTCATCGCCGGACTCCACGGGAAAGTAGACGGTGTAGTCGCCTTCAGTTAGGTCGGAAAGGGGTACGAATTGTATGTCAGGGGTGCGGATGGTGCGGTACGTGCCTGCATTCCACCAGTGATGCGTCCTGGTCTCATCCGGCGCGAGAATAGTGGTGGCGTCCCCGCCATGTGCGCGTTCGACTGGCACGCGCCGTGAGGTCAATCCAGCGAGAACATAGGGTCCGTCTTCGAAGGACAGTACGCCAGGGTTCTCGGGAGCCGGGATGGCGCGAACCCGGGTCGGGAATTCGACGCGTAGGAGATCTCCCGCCGACCAGTCGCGATCGACGAGAACCCACCCTTCTTCCTCGACGTAAGCAAGCTCATTCCCGTTGCAATACACGCGAAGTGGGGCACGGACCCAATCTGGTATTCGTAGTCGCAAGGTGAATCGCGTCGTTTGGTCTGGACGCACCTTGATATCGAAGACCATTCGGTCGGGGCGTTCGGTCGGCAGATCCGGCTCCAGACGTTGGATAGCGTTTAGACCGTCCAGGGTTTCAGTTTGTCCGAACACCACACCGTCGAGAGGATCCTGCTGAATCCGAATGGCGACGCTTGTGTCGGCGACATCGTCCCAACGTGTGTCCGAGGGTATGTATTGGCTGATGCGGAGACCATCCTCGTCCCGCTGCACGGCAGCCGTCGCGTGGTGAGAGTGCGCTTGCAGGAGGGTGCCGTGGCAGCACCAGAAGTCGTTGGTGCGCGAACCCCATTGTTTCTCACTGCCAGGCGCGAGGGGAAGAAAGTAGGTCACCATGCCTGTCCTCTGATTTTGCTGCGCAAAAATTCCGTTTACGAGGTTCCGTTCCCAGTAGTCCGCATAGCTCTTTTCGCCCGTCCAGCTATACAAGGTTTGCGCCAAACGCATCATGTTGTAAACAGTGCAATGCTCCTGCACGCGGTGCAAACGCGAAAGTACAATTTTCGAAGGTTGCCAGACCTCTCCCGATGTAGACCCACCCGTACAGTAAGTGCCACGGGAAGTAACGGCCTGAAACCAAAACGCTTCGACGATGTCACGCCAGCGCCGGTCTCCCGTAACCTCCCACGCTCGGGCAGCGCCCAGTATTTCAGGGATTTGCGTATTGGCGTGCCTGTTGGTCAACACGTCCTCACCGCTGAGCAGACGATCGAAGAAGCGTGGGCGGTCGTAGCGGCTCATCAACACTGAGTATTTATTCTCGCCCGTTTCGCCGTAGAGATTCGCCCAAATCTCCAGCATCCCCCCGGTCTCCACATCCAGAACATCGTCAAGCTGCCCGCGGCTCAAATGATCCGTCCACTGCACGAACCAATCAGCGAAGTTCGTGAGCAGCTTCAGCGCTGCGGCGCTGCCTCCGATCGCGTACATGTCCCACAGCCCCATGAGGATCTTGTGAACCGTATATTGGGGTGCCCACACCTCCTGACCCTGCACAACCCGGTCCATATATCCGCGCGGAATCCCAGCCACCCACTGACCGCCATTCGCCTCCTGGCATCTGACCAGCTCTTTGACAATGTGGTTGGCTCGCGCTCGTACTTCCTCGTCGTGTGTTGACAGGTAGGCTGCGGCCGACAACCAGTGACCGAGGATATGTCCGCGAAGGTCACTCGTGGGCGATTCCCATCCCCAGTGCCAGTTTTCGGGGCCGTCGGCTGCAGTTTCTCCGACAGTTGTCCCTACAGAGCCGGAGTATCGCCACAACCCCGCCTCCATGCGATAGGGGCGAAGTAAGTTCTCAGCGGTGAGACTCATCAAATATTCGCGATTCACCTGTGCTCTGGACAGCGCGGGACCCTCAAGTAGTTCAGCATCACGAGGTCCTACGAAGCCAACGGAAATTCTCTGATTCACAAGATCTCCCGATCAGTTCAAAAAAGGACACTAAGGAAAGGTCGCCCGGCTAAGCCACTGAGGCGATTGTTTTGTTTAGTTGGAATAGTCGTCATTTGGAGCTGGGACCCGGTAGATCCCGTTGGTTTCGGCCACGCATCGGATCGTAAGCCTCTCAAAGGTCAGTTCATTGGGCTGGTGAAACACCAGAAAGCGGCTATTTCGTGTTGTGAGCAGCATTGCGTGTCCGCCATCAGATCCAACGAGGGGTTGCGATTCGTGCACCCAAGGTCCGGTGATGAGTCCGGTGGAGCTGCGGGCCACTCCGACTGAATAGCCTCCTTCGCCGCCGCTGGACCAGAGGAGTGCAAGCCCCGCGTCATCGTGGATCACGAAGGGACCATCAGTGATGAACGCGATGTCGTCGTAACCCGTTTCCTCATTGCGAAAGGGTCGTGTCCAGGGCGCCTCGGAGGCCGTGAACAGGAGAATCGGATCCCCTCTCGAGGTTCGCAAGTCGTCACTGAGACGCTGCGCATAAATTGCGCCATCCCCTGCCTGAAGCCATTCATGACAGAAGACCAGCCATGGCGCACCGGAGCGATCCTGGTACAGGGTGCCATCAAGACACATCCATCCACTCGGTGTGACAGGTCCGTCACTCCATGGTTGGAACAGCCCATCTGGGGCTGCTGCTGCCAGCACCTGGGTGCCGCGGCGGCCCGCGCGGTCGGCGAAGGTCGCAAACATCCACCATGTGCCGTTGTAGTAATGCACTTCTGGCGCCCAAAATTGGGTCTCGCCCCAGAATCCAGGACCCGGACGAAAGGCAGGGAAGGGTCCACTCCACTGCTCGAGGTCATCGCTCTCGTAACGGTCGAACCCGGCCCCCGGCCCGTGCCAGGGGCTCGGATCCGTCGTCCCGAAGAGCAGGTAGCGGTCCTCGTACTCCACGATGTACGGGTCTCGGATGCGCAATTCGGACCGTTCGATCGTGGCGTGGCGTGGGTTCGTTGTTTGGAGAGCGGTTGCCTGTTGTAAGTTGTTGTTCGCCATTGTCAGGACTTCACGGCACCCATCGTGAGTCCGCTTACGATTTGCCGTTGCAAGAAGGCAAACACGATGAGTAGGGGCGCGACGCCGAGCAACGCGGCGGGGAAGAGCAAACTCGGGTCCAGGGTGTAGCTGCCAACAAGGGAGTAGGCATTCACCATCACCGTTTTCAACGATGGATCCTGCACGAAGACCAGCGGAATGAGCAGGTCATTCCAGACACTGAGAGTCAGGAACGTGGCAAGGGTCGCAGTGACGGGTCGGAGGAGAGGGAACAGCACAACGAAGAACGTGCGCACCGGTCCCGATCCATCGATCGCGGCCGCTTCCTCCAGCTCGATCGGAATCTGTCGGAAGAACGACGTGTAGAAGAAGATCGCGACCGGAAGGTTGATGGCGGTGTAGGCGAGAATGATTCCCGCGTAGCTGTTCAGAAGGCCAACGTCTCGAAGCAAGAGGTATAGCGGTGCGATTAGTACAAAGATCGGGACCGTCGAGCCCGCAAGGAAGAGGCGGTACACCCACGTCGTCCACGAACGGGTGATACGTGCAAGCGGGTACGCGGCAAGCGCTCCGACGATGATGGTCAAGATCAACGCGCCCGCCAAGACAATGGTCGAACTGAGCACCCCCTGGGTGTAGTTCATCTTCGAATAGGCGTTCGTGATGTTATCGATCGTCAGGCTCGTCGGCCAGCCCAGCGGATCGTTGATCACGTCGGAAGGCGGGCGCAAGGATGTCACGACTGTGTAGGCGAACGGGACGAAGATCAGGATGACGGACATGGCCAGGATCACGTCGCCGACCAGCGATAGGGGCCCGCGCCGACGTCGTGCCCCGGCTCGACGTTCCGCTCGACGTTCCCCTCGGAATGCTGTCGGGGGTGTTGGAGCTGCGGTGATCGTTGTGTTCTCCATGTTAGATTCGCTCCTCGCGACGTCGAAGAAGGGATTGGGTGGCTCCGGCAAACAGCACGACGACAACCAGAAGCAGGACGGCAATGGTCGTGCCATAGGCGAAACTTCCCTGTCCTCCGAAGATCTTTTGGAAGATCAGCATGGTCAGGGTCGTGGTTGAACCGGCTGGCCCACCGTTCGTCATCACGAAGGGGAGTTCGAAAACTTTGAGCGACCCCAGAAGGGAAAGGGTGACGCTTACGGTCGTGGCCGGGGCGAGAAGCGGCCACTCGACCGAGACAAATCTGCGCCAGCCTGTCGCTCCATCCACGCTCGATGCGTCGAGGAGTTCGGCCGGGAGGTTCATGTACCCGGCTAAAAAGATGGCAGCTGAATAGCCCGAAAACATCCAAATGTTGACCAGCGCGATCGCCCAGAGTGCCGTTGACGGATCGCCGAGCCACACATGTGTGAGCGTGTTCAAACCCAGCGATTTAAGGAGGGAGTTGACAGCTCCGTCTGGTGCCAGAAGCGAGTTCCAGACGAACGCGGCCATCACGGCTGACATGAGAGTGGGAACGAGAATGATTGTGCTGCCCAGCTGGCGGACGCGCGGGCGCATGAACAGAGCCCTGGCCAGGACCAGACCGATCGCATTCTGTGCGATGACCACCACGACCGCATACGCCACCGTGACGCCCAGTGCTCGTATGACGTCGCCGTCCTTTGCCATGGCGGCGTAATTCGCCGCTCCGACGAAGTCGCCGGCATTGCCAATCTTGCTGTCCGTGACGCTCAACACGAGCCCCTGCACCAGCGGGTACACAATAATGGCGAAGTACAACGCCAGGGCGGGGGCCATGAAAGCGACGGCTACGAGCGGTCTGCGGTGGATCATCGAAATTCCTTCAATTGAACTGAACGGCAGGGGCCGAGCTGGATGCCACACGGCCCCTGCCGCCGTTGCCTACTTCTTGGGCTTGAGCTTCTCGTCGAGGTTCTTGACCGTCTGATCGATGCTCTGCTGACCAAGCCAGAGGGCCTGGATCTGCTCCTGCAATGTCTTCTCGCCCGCGGCATCCGCCCACGTGTTGGAAGGAAGGATGCGGTACCTTCCCTCGTTCACCGCCGCAACGAAGGCCTTTGTCGCGGCTCCGGACGGGTTCTCGCCGTTGGTGAACGGCGACACTGCATTCTCGGCCTCCAGATAAGGAGAGGCGTTCTTGCTCTCAGACCAGAACTCGACATACTTCTCTGCCGCCGACTTGACCTTCGACTTGGCATTGACGCTGAACATCGTCCCGACAAACAGGTTCGCGTTCGAATCGGCCTTGCTGGTCGCCGGCCACGGGATCAACGAGTCATCCAGCCCGGCCTTCGTGAACGCTGACTGGTTCCACGCGCCCTGCACATAGAATGCGCTCTTGCCCGCCTGGAAGTCAGAGATCCCAGTGCTCCACTCATCAACGCCAAGCTCGCTCTTGAAATCAACAAACCCCTTCGACTGCAGATCCATCAGTTGCTGCAGCGACGACTTCCACGTAGAGAAAGACGCCTTTCCTTGCACGAAGTCCGCGTCGAACGTCGGGTTGTCTTTGTACACGAGCGTGGCAGCAATGGCGTTGATCGCCGCGTCTCCCGTCCACCCGCCCTTGTTGGGCAAAGAAATTGGAGTGATGCCGGCGTCCTTCGCCTTCTGAAGGGCCGCCTCGAACTCGGGCCACGTCGCGGGCGTCGACGTGATTCCTGCCTTCTGCAGCAGGGCGTTGTTGGCGAACAGCGAAATGCCAATAACCTCCATCGGCATCGCATAGGTCTTACCCTCGTTCTCAACGAACGGCTTGATCTCCTTGCGCACCCCGCCCACCCAGGGCTGCGACGACAGATCCTCGAGGTATCCCGAGGATCCCCAGTCCTGAACCTTGGCCGAGTCGGTCATGATGACGTCGGCGGTGTTTCCGGCGAGAAGTTCGGACTGCACACGCTGGGGATATGCAGCTGACGGGATGAATTCGTACTTGAGCGAAATATCAGGATTCGCCTTCTCGAAGGCGGCGTTGATTTCTTTCACGTTCGCCGGCTCGGCGTCGCCGCCTTTCCAGCCATACACCTTCAGGACAGTCTTGTCGCCGGTTCCGCTTGCGCCAGTCGACGAGCAACCCGTCATCAGGAGCGCGGACAGGGCGAGAACAGCTCCCACGACCAGGCGTCCGCGACGGCCTCTAGTGCTGTCTGAAGGAGCAACATCCCTGCGAACAGGTCGGGTGCTGTGATTCATGGTGTCCTCTCCATTGAGAATTTGTAACGCTCCAAATGGGCGCATCTACAGAATGATCTCGCACCATGGATTTGTCAAGTCAGCGCTTTCGACTTCTCAGAGATGCCCGGGAGCGGTGTTCGAGGAATCCTCTGTGAATGTCCCGTAGCGGCGGGCGCCGTCTGGCGCGCGCCGCTACGGCACGCTCCACCGGGGAGCTTTCAAAAAGCGAACGCAGTGACGTCACGAAGGCGATATCGACCCGCTACGCCCGCTTCAATCTGGCAGCGAGAAGCAGGTTCCGGAGGAGTTTGTGTGCGAGGACCGGCTGCATCGGGACCATGGACGGAAGGCCGTGCGGATAGCACCGGAGGCTGAGGGCCGTGCACCCGCGGGCGCCGCAGCGTCCGCCCTTCGGGGAGCCGGTGATGGAGGCTCTGCGGTTCTGCTGGGCAGGGCAGGGGGCAGTCGCTGCGCAGGTGCCGGCGACAACTGATGTGGTTTCCCCGGGGTCAGCGGGCTAAGCGGTTGATTCGCGCGCGACGAGGTGGAACGGAACGCTGAGTTGTTCGGGGACCGAGTCCGGGTCGGTGAGTTGCTTGGCTAGCAGCCGGATCGCCTCACGCGCCATCCACTCTTTGTCGATGAACATCGTGGAAAGCGTCGGTGAAGCAAACCGGCCGTCTTCGATGTCGTCGATTCCGATCACCGCGACGTCCTCCGGGACCTTCAGGCCGCGTCGCCGAAGCGCCGACATCGCGCCCAGTGCGAGCAGGTCGTTCGCGCAGAAAACCCCGTCAAACTCGACGCCGGCGTCGACGAGCTCTTCGATTGAGCGGGCTCCGTCGTCGCGAGTCCAATCCCGAACGGCCGTGACGGGCCCGGCTTCGCGCAGACCGGCCTCCTCCAGCGCCAGGTGAAAACCGGCTTCACGCTCCGACACCACGAATGGGTCACCGAACGTCTTGTCCCCGATCATCACCAGTCGCGACCGGCCCTGATCCAACAGGTGCTTGGTGGCAGTGTGTGAAATCGCCACCGAGTCAATGCCGACGCGATCAACGGACGACAACTTCGATCGCTCACCCAACAGCACGAGCGGTGCCCGGCCACGCCTCAGTTCGATCTCTTCGTCCTCGATCACCGATGGGCTGAAGATGAGACCATCCGCGGAGCCCAGATTCCACGAGTCCGCAGCTTCTCGTTCACGCTCCAGGAGATTATCGGTCTGCTGAACGATCAGGCGCATCCCGGCATCGTCGGCTGCGGCAACCGCGGCCCGCGCCAACTCGGCGAAGTAGGGCTGCGCAAAATTGGGGATCGCAAGACTCACGAGACCCGTCCGCCCTGAGACGAGATTCTGGCCAATGGCCTGGGGGCGGTAGCCGAGTTTTTCGATGGCCGCGTTGACGCGCTGGCGCATCGATTCCCTAACATTCGGATGGTTTCGGATCACGTTCGAAACGCTGCTCTTCGAGACGTGCGCCTCGGCGGCGACGTCTTCCAGTGTTACTTGCCGGCCCATTCCCGTCCTTCGATAATTAACTCGCCGCGCCTGAAGATCCATCGGCCGGCGGCCGATTTGGAGCGTAACAAAGACAGTAGCGTACGAAAGACAGTAGCGCGATGTGGCTGTGTCGGCGATTTGCCGACACAGCCACAGATTGAGTTGGTGACTAGCCCACCTCTTTCAGCGCGAGGTCATCGCATGCCCCGGCCGCCGATCCCGCGTTCTTGTAGCAATAGACGGTTGCTTGCGTGCTGGCAGTGCCCGTGGTGAACACCACTGCCGCGGGAGCGTATGTCGCCCCGGCCACCGCGTGGAATGACTCGGCAGCGCCGAATGACTTGACGCCGAGAGCAATCTCCTCGCCCGCCACCGCATGCAGCCACCCCGTGAGAACGTACGTCGTGCCGGGCCGGAGCCCGTTGATCGTTTGCTGAACCCCACTGTTCGCCGGTCCCGTCGCGAGCCCGAACGACCCGCTGTGGGCGGCACCAGCGTTGAGGCTGACGGGGACTGACGACGACGGCGTCCAGGGTGATGGAGAGCCGGTCTCGAACCCTCCGTTAGACACCAGGCTTCCTGGGTTGGTGAGCTTGACGATGCTGAAGTCGTCACAGAAGCCCGGGCCGGTCCCGGCGTTCTTGTAGCAGTAGATCGTCGCGGTCGTGTTGGTGGATCCGGTCGTGAATGCCACCGTATTGAGCGCCCAGGCCGTGTCGGTCGATTTGCTGAAGGTCTCCGTTCCGCCGTAGTTCTTGACTCCTATCGCGAGCTGCTCGCCGACGACACCCACCTTGACCCATGCCGAGAGGAGGTACGTGGTCGAGGGAGTGAGCCCGCTGACAGTGTTTTCGGCTCCGCTGTTCGCATTGCCGGTCTGCAGGGCAGAGGGGCCGTTCGACCACGTACTTGTCGTCACTGACGATCCTGACCCACTCAGCGTCCAGGGCGTGAGGGCTCCCGAATCAAAGCTGCCATTTGGAACAAGATTCGTGCTGGCTGTCTCATAGGCACCGATACTGGGTACAGCCGCAACCGGGTTGCCGACGAAATCCCGGCCGCCGTTCGAGGCGATGGGGACGCCAGCGCCCAAGGCGGGCGAGGACTCGCGCGGCTGATAGGCCGCCGCGCCGCCCGATGCCTGCGTCGCGGATTGCAGCGGACCGACCAACTGTGGCGACAGATAGATGGTCCCCGTCGTCGGCTCATTGTTATTGCGCGGCCCATACAGCAGGTTGTTGGCGAAGACGGAACCCGTCGTCTGCAGGTAGCCCTTGGATCCGAAGTTCAGCACCAGGTTGTTTCGGAGCTTGTAGGAACCTGACTGCGTATTGCCGGTTCGCGTTCCGATCACCGATGTCGCCCGTCCGGATGAGATATAGATCGTGTTGTTGTAGATGTCCGGAAGGGGCGCGGCTGAGCCGCTCTGGTTGGGGATGGCCCCGGGAAAGTCAAACACGTTGTGAGCTCGGTTGAAGTTGCTGGTAATCGGGCAACCGGCCGTGTTCGTATCGTCTTCGCTCACGTTGTAGCGGACGACCGTTCCGTCGCTTGGGGGTTCGCTCCCGATCTGCTGCATCATCAAGAGAAAGCCACCGGAGTTATTGCGCGAGTAGTTGTACTGGATCGTCGTATTGTGGTTGCCCCAGTCGACGTCGAACGCCATGCCGTCCTGCTGGTTGATCGTGCACGCCACTGTGTTGTTCTGGATCGTCGTGTCGCTGCTGCCGGCCACCCAGATTGAAGCTGCGGCCGTATTGCAGATGTTCCCGGAGGGCGGGCAGCCGGTCGTCGCTTTGACCCCGCCGTATGCCGCATCATTCCCGTCAATCAGCGCTCCAGCGCCGTTGACGACCAGGATGTCGTCGCCGCCGGAGTACCGGATGTTGTTGTTCAGGATGCGAACGTTCGTCGTCTGGCCCGTACCACGAGCGTTGCCGTCTGGTGTGACAGCAATGGCGATGCGGTCGACGTGGTCGAAGGTGTTGTTGGCGATCGTGATGTCGTTCCAGGTGGAGACGGACGCCGTCTGGTCGGTCTGGACGCCGATTCCCGCGTTCGACGAGTACCAGCCGCCTGACCATCCGGAGATATTGCGAACCGTCATGTTGGTAATGGAAATGCCCGAGAGCGTCGTCCCCGACGAGTTCTCGACCAGCACTCCGCTCCTGAACGCGGGGGACGCCGCGGCGTTACGGACCTCGAGACCCGAGAGTTGCCACTGCTGGACGTTGAGGAGCTTGATCACCGCACCCACCACGCCGTTGCCATCGATGGTCGGGCTGGCACCAGATCCATAGCTTGTGATGACGGCGGGGCTGCCTGCCGCTCCCGACCCGGACGGTGTCAGCTGACCAACGCAGGTCGTTCCCGCCTTGAACAGGACTCGTTCGCCAGGGCCGAACTGCAGGGAGTTCACCGGTGCCAGCGAATTCCACGGACTCGCCTGAGTCCCCAGGCCATTCGTGCTGGCCGAGCAATCAACGAAGTGGTCTGATCCTGCAGCGTTTGCCACCCCGGCGTTGCTTTGTGCCGCCACCGTGAGGAGTACGGCGGCGAGGAGGGAAAGCATGGCTCGGGGACGTTTCGGACTTTTCAGCATGGGATTTCCATTCCATTCTCCTTTGAACAGTCATATCCTTGGAGCGCTCCAAGTTGAGGTACACTGTCCTGCAGAACGCCCAATGCTGTCAACCTTCCAACAGGTCGGCTTGGCCCAAAAACCTCGATTCGATGACGCTCGTGAGAAGGATCCACAATGACGTTGCCCTTGATCAACCCTGACGACCTCCCCGTTCCGGTCGATGTTTCTGATAACACCGCGGCGTTGGCGGGCGTGAAGCAGGTCATCGATGCCGGGCCCTACGACTCGACCTGGGAGTCGCTACAGAGGTACCGGGCACCGCTGTGGTATCGCGACGGCAAGTTTGGGATCTTCCTCCATTGGGGAGTGTTCTCCGTCCCTGCGTTTGAGGACGAGTGGTACTCCCGCTCCATGTACCTGCAGGGTACGAAGTCATTCGAGCATCACATCGCCACATACGGAGCGCAGCGCACATTCGGGTACAAGGACTTCATCCCAAGTTTCACCATGGACAAGTTCCAGCCCGACGACTGGACCGCGCTGTTCAAGGAGGCCGGGGCGCAGTTCGTGGTGCCGGTGGCCGAGCACCACGACGGTTTCGCCCTGTACGACACCGGCCGTTCGCGGTGGAGCGTGACGCAGATGGGCCCGCGCCAGGACGTGTTCCGGCAGCTCGGCGACGCAGTGGATCGTGCCTGGATGGTTCTCGGCGCGTCGAGTCATCGCGCAGAGCATTGGTTCTTCATGAACGGAGGTGCCCGGTTCGACTCCGACGTTCGCGATCCCGCTTACGCGGACTTCTATGGACCGGCCCAGCGTGAGGAGATCGCTCCGAATGAGCGCTTTCTCGAGGACTGGCTTCTGAGGTGTGTCGAGATCGTCGACAAATACCGGCCGCAGATCTTCTACTTCGATTGGTGGATCGAGTCGGCTGCGTTCGAGCCGTATCTGCGTCGCTTCGCTGCGTACTACTACAACCGCGCCGCCGAGTGGGGCCGTGAGGTCGTCATCAACTTCAAGTGGAATTCATTCGCGCCCGGGAGCGCTGTCTACGACATCGAACGCGGGACGATGGGCGGCATTCGCGACGACATTTGGCAGAATGACACGTCGGTGTCGCGAACATCGTGGAGCTGGGTCGAAGGACACGTGTACAAAGGCGCCGACGAGCTAATTGCCGAACTGGTTGACACCGTCTCAAAAAACGGCGTTCTCCTCCTGAACGTCGGACCGAAGCCCGACGGCACCATCCCGGAAAGGGAACGACAGCTCCTCAAAGCCATCGGGGAGTGGCTGACCCGAAACGGGGAAGCGATCTACGGCAGTCGACCGTGGATCATTCCCGGGGAAGGTCCAACGGTGGTCACGGCCGGCTCGTTCGTCGACACTTCCTCGCCTGATTACACCGGCGCCGATGTTCGTTTCACGACTCGGAACGATGTCACCGGCGACTACGTTTATGCGACATTGCTTGCACATCCGCAGGATGGAAAGGCCAGAATCCGATCGTTTGGAAGCGGCGCCGGGCTCCTTACCCGAGGAATCCGGGAGGTTCGAGTCCTCGGTTCTGCCGACGACGTTGCTTGGCAGCGTTCCGCTGAGTCGCTTGATGTGACGTTGCCGCCCCAATCGTCGACGGCGGCGGGTCCGGTCGTGCGGCTCTATCTCGAAGACGAGGCTCGCCCACCCCGTCAAGACTTCTTGCACGGATGAGGAGGATATCCGTGCTGGGAGACTGCAGGACAGTTAGGGCAGGCGGGGGAGCGCGGCCTTCGATGGGCACCTAAGCGTCGGGGTGCAAGCTGTCGTCCGGGGCTGTCGTTCGCCAGGACGTGAAGAGCACGGTGAGGTTAGGGCGCGAAGGGGCGCAGCAGTAGGGCCCTGCGGTGACGACAGCTTCCGGGTCAAGAGGCGCTACCCTTACCAGCTGCCATAGGTCGTCATCAACTCGGGCCCGGACGGTCAGGGCGTTGCCGGACCTACTGGCCCGGACAGTGACGTACCGGCCATCCCAGCCGGGAACCGGGGACAAAGACCAATCAGATACACCACGCGTCACCACCGCTCCGAGGCTTCCCTCGCCGTCGCTCCACTCGATGCCCGTCTTGATCCATGTCGTGTCATCGACACGGACGAAGATCCCGGCCTGGTCGAACTGGGCCGAGAAATCGAGATGGAAAGACACCTCCATGGCAGTGTCCTGCCCGAAAGGGGCGAGGAGGGCGTGTTCGGTGTCGTGAATGAATCCGTACGAAGTGACGCGCCAGGCGTCACTCTTCTCGACGGCGGTCACCAGCATGCCGTCTTCGGCAAACTCCACGTTCGCAGGTTCGGTCGTCCAAGTTCCCTCGGTCCAAGCAATTTCAGTCATTGTGTCAATTCCTTTTCGCCGCAGTCGGCGTCGGCGTGGCTGTCTTGCTGGCAGGCTTGGACACGGCGTCGCTCGACGTGCCGCTGCCTCCGCAAGCCGTCAAAGCGATGACGATCAGTGCCGAGCCCCAAATCCATGCAGAGCGTTCTCATTCATAGATTTCCCCAGGAAAGTCGAGTGGTACGACGGCAACGGCAGATGAGATAACACTACTGCCTGCCAGAGCGAGGAACGGTACTCGGCAGCCTGACGCGCATGCACGGGTATTCATGACCCGGGAATTGCCGGCACAACCGGCCTAGTCAAAGCCGCAATCAAACGCTGCCCAGACAAATTTGGCGAAACTTCAAATACGATCAAGAACCTGTAGGTTTTCCTATACGATATGAGATAGCATGATTTACATCACAGCAACGTGGATCGAATGAGCCGCGTCCCCACAAGGAAGGACTTGAGATGGCCATCAGCGACAAGACCGAGAACGACACGCAGGAAGCCCAGGCAACCAAGGCCACTGAGCACCCCGGACGCCGCGGGCTCATTGCCGGCGCAGCCGCTGGTGCTGCCGTATTTGGCCTGACCCGCCTCATTCCGGGCGCCGACGGCGGTGCGAGCTCTGGGGGTGCCGGCGCGCCGGACAAAGAACCTTTGGTGGACAAGTGGCGTCGTACAAAGGAAGCCAACCTGGGCTGGGAGTTCTCCACCCCCTTGATGCAGTTCCGCAACTCCGCAGGGGAGCCGGACGGGTTCAGCGTTGAAATGATCAAGATGATGATGGCGGACCTGGACAAGGACATTAAGATCAACTTCACCGAGATGCCCTTCGCTCAGCTGGTCCCTGCGCTGGTGTCGGGCAAAGTCGAAATGCTCGAACCGGTGACGAACCTGCCGACTCGGGCAAACGAGGGCATGTTCGCGGATATCCCGGCGAACTATGCAGCCATCTACGCTCTTCGTAGGCCTGGCAGCACTCTTGAAAAGGACGCCCAACTGAACGATCCAGCCGTGAAGATCGCTGTGATCCAGGGATCCTCGCAGGCCATTATCGGCGCCCAACGATACCCCAGGGCAACGTTCGTTGCTTTGGCCGATGCAACTGTGGCTATCGCAGAGGTTGCTTCGGGCCGTGCGGACATCACGTTGGCATCGATCTTCAATGTCATGAACGGGCTCCGCAACAACCCGGGCCTGACGGTGTTGCCCGGCGATCCGCTGTACGTAGACGTCAACACCTTCCTTCTGCCCCAGGGCGACTTCAAGTCGCAGGTCTGGGTTTCAAACTGGCTTCGCCACCACGCTGGCCGTGGCACGATCGCGACACTGTGGAACAAATGGGTCGGAGATGCGCTCCGGACCGAATTCAAGCTCCCGGTCGTCACCGTCGGACCCGGCGGCGCCCTCATTGAGGTCTAACCGGGATAGCCTCCCCACAGCCACTTAGGAAATAATGCCTGATATGAATTGGGGCGAAGTCCTCAGCCGGTATGATCTCTTCCTTGCCGGGGCAGCAGTGGACATTTACATTGCCCTTGCAAGCTTTGTGCTAACAGTCGTCGTCGGCCTCTGCTTAGCCTCGATGTCCCGCGGAAACGGTTTTTTCAGAACGATTTCCTACATCCTCGTCCAGTTCGTGCGCGGGGCCCCGTTGTACGTTCTCCTTCTCTGGGTCTATTTCGGCGTATCGCAGGTCATCGGCTTCAACATCCCGCCGGTGGCTGCCGTGATCGTCGCGCTAGGCATTGCAACGTCCGGAGTCACGGCCGAGGTCTTTCGATCCTCATTCCTTGCCCTCGACAAGGGACAGGCGTTGGCGGCCAAATCCTTCGGAATGACACGCTGGCAGGCTTACAGTTCCGTGCTGTTTCCCCAAGCAATCCGGATTGCCTTACCCCAGCTGGGGAACGTCTTCGTCATGCAACTCAAAGGGGCCACCTACGCTGCCGTCATCGGAGTCGCTGAAGCCGTTTTCGTAGCCCAGGACATGTCGACAAGCCTGTTCCTGCCGTTCGAGGCCTACGCAGGATTGGCAATAATCCTGATCCTGATGGCCTTCGCGGCGTCCTTTGCCTTCAACCTCGCCGAAAGGGGGCTACGGATCAAATGAGCGACTGGTTCGAAAAGCTTTGGGCCACGTGGGGTCCTGTTCTGGGTTCCACCGGTGCGATCTCCGAGGGCATCTACGTGACACTCGCGGTGACCTTCGCATCCTTCGGCCTTGCCTGCATCGGTGGGCTCATCCTGACCCTGATGCGTCTGAGCGGCCTCAAGTGGCTGGAAAAGACCGCATTTGCATTGACGCAGATCTTCCGGTCGCTCTCGGCTTTTGTTTACATCCTCTTTATCTACTTCGCACTCCCTGCCGTCACCGGCATTCCGATCCCACCCATCGTGGCTGGAATTATCGGTCTTACCATTCTCAACAGCGCCTATATCGCAGAGATCCTGCGCTCGGCCTTGTCCAGCGTTGGAAGCGGCCAGCGGGAAGCGGCGGCCGTTTTGGGCATGTCGGCCACCCGCACCTACACCGACATCATCCTGCCGCAAGGCATCCGGGTGGCCATCCCTTCGTTGGTCAGTCAGTGGACGATCATCCTCAAGGATTCGTCGATCATCGGTGTTATTGGCGTTGCCGACATCATGTACAGGGCAAGCCACACAGCTGCCAAGACCTTCCAATACTTCGAGTACTACACCCTTGTGGGACTCATGTATGTGGTGGTCGTTTTCATCATGACTATCTTCAGTTCATGGGTCGAGCGAAAGCTGCGGATTCCGTGATCTGGTCCCCCACTCATGCTCCCCGGCGGCCTTCCACGGCCGTCGGGCAACAGATCTTCAAGCCAGCACCCCTTATACGCCAGGCATATGGTGCACATCAAACCGGAAGGCTCCCATGCGTTTTCAATCAAAGGTAGTCCTCATCACTGGAGCTGCCGGCGGCTTGGGGGAGGCCTGCACCCGACGCTTTGCAGCTGAAGGCGCCTCGCTGGTCCTGATCGATCTGGACCAGGACAAAGTCGAGACTCTGGCGGCCAAGTGCCGTGCCGGGTTCGGGACGGAGGTCGTGACTGTGGCCGGCGACGTCTCGGAAGAAGAGGTCGTGAACCGGGTGGTGGCGACCGGCCTGGAGGCGTTCGGGAGCATCGATGTGCTGTTCAATAACGCCGGAATCAATCCAACTGGCAACGTCGTGAACACCCCGCTGGACGTTTGGGATCTGACCATGAAAGTCAATGTCCGCTCAGCGTTCATGATGACTTCACGCGTCATCCCGTCGATGATCGAAGCCGGAGGCGGCGTCATCGTCAACACAGCCTCCATCGCCGCGTTCAAGGCCTCCACCAACGAAGCCGCGTACAGCGTCTCCAAGGCAGCGTTGCTCCAGCTGACCAAAGTGACGGCCCGAGACTTCGCCGATGCCAACATCAGGGCCAACGCAGTTTGCCCAGGAATTCTGGAAAATTTCATGGCAGACCGCAAGGTCATTTCCTCCGACGAAATGATGGAAAAGCGGCGGGCCAGAGTGCGGGAAATTGTTCCCTTTAAGAGGGAGGGGCGCTATGAGGAGATCGCTAACCTCGTTGCTTTCCTTGCCTGCGATGATTCGTCGTATGTCACCGGCGCTGCCTTCACGGCTGATGGCGGCCTCACAGTATGAAAGGGCCACAAGCCATGAACGATCCGCTAGTCGAAAACGGCGAAGAACTCATGACGCACGAGGATATAGCCGTTGGAGACATTGAAGATCTCCCTGACGCGGACCCCCAGCGCGACGAAACTGAACAGCGCGTACCGATTCTTGCACTTCGCAAAGTGTCCAAGACCTACAACGCCGGCACCGCCAAAGAGGTCAATGTACTCAAAGGCATTAATCTGGACGTCTACGCCGGCGAAGTAGTGGTCCTTGTCGGCCCCAGCGGCTGCGGCAAGAGCACACTGCTGCGGTCCATGAACCTCATTGCGCCCCCAGACACGGGATCCATCACCTTCAAGGGCAAGACCTGGACCAACAGTGAGATCGACTTCTTCGATTTCAGGGGTCGCCGGGCAGAAATGCAGGCGATGGCACAGTGGCGGATGTCCATGGGTATGGTTTTCCAGAGTTTCAATCTCTTTCCCCACAAGACAGTGCTTGAGAACGCCATGATAGGTCCGCTCAGGGCTAAGAACATTGATCGTGTCGAAGCTGAGAAACTTGCCCTTGCCGGGCTGCGCAAAGTCGGCATGGAACAGAAGAGAGACTTCTTCCCCAGTTCCCTCTCCGGAGGTCAGAAGCAACGCGTTGCCATTGCCCGTGCGCTTGCTATGCAGCCTGACGTCATGCTCTTTGACGAAGCAACCTCCGCTCTGGACCCTGAGTTGCGGGTCGACATACTTGAGGAAATGAAGCAGCTCGCATCCGAGGGAATGACCATGGTGGTCGTCACCCACGAACTTGCCTTCGCGCGGGAGGTCGGCAGCCGCGTCATTTTCATGGAAAGCGGTCAAATTGCCGAGGATGGGCCAGCCAAAGAAACCATCGACAACCCCACGCACCCACGGTTCATCGAGTTCCTCCGTGCACTTCACCACTGACACGCCGGCCGGCTTCGCCCCAAGTCGAGCCCACAGCAGTTACGCAAGCAAAGGACGCATCACATGATCACTGTTCAGGGCGTCTCCAAATCCTACGGGGCTGTGGAGGTTCTCAAAGATTGTTCCCTGCAGGTGGAGAAGGGGGAAGTCGTCATTATTTGCGGCCCATCCGGCTCCGGCAAGAGCACTTTCATCAAGACCCTCAACGGACTCGAACCGATCAACGCGGGACGAATTGACATCGCCGGGTTCAAGCTGGAGCCGGGCAAAAAGGTGCCACGCAAACTCCACTTCAATGTCGGCATGGTCTTTCAACACTTCGAACTCTTCCCGCATCTCACGGCCCTGCAGAATGTTGCATTGCCCCAGGTCAAGGTTCTTCGCCGAAGCAAGGCCAAAGCCATGGAACGGTCGAAACAACTACTGGCCCGTGTCGGGTTGGAAGCGCACGGGGACAAATACCCGCAAAACCTCTCTGGTGGGCAACAACAGCGGGTGGCCATCGCGCGCACCCTGGCCATGGACCCTGAGATCATGCTCTTCGACGAGCCGACATCCGCGCTGGACCCGGAAATGGTCAACGAAGTGCTCTCAGTCATGACTGGTCTGGCAAAGGAGGGCATGACAATGCTGTGTGTCACCCACGAAATGGGCTTCGCCAAAAGGGCCGCGGACCGGGTGGTTTTCATGGACCAGGGCAGGATCCTTGAAGACCTGCCCGTTGAAGAGTTTTTTCAGAACTCCACAACGCAACGTGCCAGGGATTTCCTCTCGAAGATTCTGGTGCTGTAGGGCCGACGGGTCCTTTGGGCATGAGGTCCACGACTCGGCTGAGTCCACCAGCGTACGGTTCACATCAAATCCTGGGACCCCGCCGTCCAGAAAATCTTCCCAAAAGCAATTTCACTATTAAAGGATCTCCTATAGGATTTCCAATAGCATCATTCGCGTCGCAGTAGGTGCCGCAGAGAACAATCCGTTTGCCCTAAGCAGCCCGGGAGGGAAGAACCACCGCCGATGAAACCCGCAACAAGCACCGACAGCAGACAATCCAGCGAAGCAACAAAAGTGGGGCAACACAGGCGATGAGCAGATTCTTTTGCGACGTGGCCGTGGTCGGTTCGGGCGGCGCTGCGCTCGTTGCCGCATGCGCCGCGGCCGACCACGGTTTGTCCGTCGCCGTCCTGGAGTCGACGAGTCTGCTTGGCGGGACAACAGCGCTCTCTGGTGGTCAGATGTGGATTCCAGGGTCTCCGGCCATGACTCGTGCCGGCGTCGAAGACTCCGCTGACGATGCCCTGCAGTACTTGCGGCGCACCACCCTCCGAACCACCTCGGAGGCATCCCTGCAGTCTTTCGTTGCCAACGCGCCACGCTTCATTGACTACCTTGAGAACGAACTGGACATGCCGGTGGTCAGTACTGACCGTCCGGACTACCACCCAGACTGGACGGGCGCCGCCTCCGGTCGTTCCCTCGAGCCGTTGCCGGTCTCCACGGAGGAACTTGGCCCCTGGCGTGATCGCACCCGGACATCGCCGATAAGGGGACCCATTACCGGCCCTGAAGGACGTACCGGGGTCCAGGAGTCTGTCCTTCGTGAGCGCTCCGCTGCCGACGTGCGTACACAAGGTTCCGGGCTTGTTGCGGGTCTGGTGAAGGCGGCCCTGCGGCGCGGCGTCGATCTGCAGATTAATGCGCGGGTCACGGCCATCACAAGGGCATCCGAACAGTTTGTTCTGGACACTGCCAAGGGCAAGATCAGTGCAGGAACCGTAGTATTGGCCGCCGGCGGTTTCGCCAGGAATGCGACCCTTCGCTCCGCCTTCCTGCCCCGTGTTGACATCGTCCCCACCGCGGCACCTGGATCCTTGGGGGATGGTCTGAAGCTGGGCACCTCCCTTGGCGGGTCTCTGAGGGGGATGAGCGAAGCGTGGTGGACCGCTGCGATATCCATCGGCGGCGAGTCCATAGACAATGCGCCCCTGCATCGCAACGTCGTCCGGGAACTCGCCTACCCGGGATCCATCCTCGTCAACGCGTCAGGGGAGAGGTTCGTCAATGAAGCAAGTTCTTACAACGACCTCGGCAAAGCGTTCTTTGCGTTTGATCCAGCCAGCCACCGGTTCCCTAACCAACCTGCTTGGCTGATCTTCGACGCCGACTTCCGCAGCACCCGAACGGTTGCCGGAGTGGCCCCCACGGCGAGCCTTCCAAACGAATTTATCCAGGAAGAGGACCTTGAGTCCCTGGCCGACCGCGCCGGTATCGACGCAACGTCGTTGATTCAAACCGTCACCCAAACCAACCAGATGGCTGCAACCGGCACTGATATCCAGTTCGGCCGGGGGAACAGCCCCCACGACCGGTTCAACGGCGACGAAACACACAAGCCCAACCCCTGCCTGGGTCCTATCGCGCAGCCGCCATTCTTCGCTGTCCCAGTCGTCCTTGGTGCCAACGGAACCAAAGGCGGCCTTGCTACGGACCACCTCTCACGAGTCCTGGATCACGACGGCGTACCGGTCGAAGGACTCTTCGCCGTCGGTGAGAGCGCAGCGGCATTAATGGGCCCCGGATACGCAGGATCAGGAGCTTCCCTTGGCCCGGCCCTCACAGCGGCCTTCACACTGGCAGAACACCTGGGCCGACCCCGAACCGCCTCCCAGGCAAGTGACCACACACACGCAACAGCCCCGCAGGTCACACGCTCCTGACCCCGGGTTGCACCACAGAAAGGAGGCCACACGTGGCCACCCAAACCAACAACCTACCCCGACCCAAACCGCGGATCGTTCTCGCCGCATGCTTCGGTCACGCCGTTGAATGGTTCGAATTCGGCGTTTACGGATACCTGGCGACGGTGCTGGGCAAACTGTTCTTCCCCAGCGCAGATCCGGCAACCTCGATCCTGTCGGCATTGGCGGTATTTGGCGTAGCCTTCCTGGCCCGCCCCGTCGGTGCTGTGATCTTTGGCAATCTCGGAGACAAACTCGGCCGCCGGGCCATCCTTTCCACCACGATCTTGCTTATGGGCGCCGCCACAACAGCCATCGGCCTGCTGCCCACCTACGAGGTCATTGGCGTCCTCGCGCCCATTCTGCTGATCTCCCTTCGCCTTCTTCAAGGACTCTCCGCCGGAGGTGAGACATCCGGTGCAGCAGCGTTCCTTGCCGAATCAGCTCCCGAAGGCCGGCGTGCGCTGTGGACTTCCAGCATCCAGGCAGTGGGAATCGTTGCGTTTGTCTGTGCGGCGTCCCTTGTAGCGGCCCTGACGGCCGTCCTTGGTGAAGAGGCATTGATCGCCTGGGGTTGGCGGATTCCCTTCCTGCTGTCGCTCCCGCTTGCCGGCATCGGACTCTATCTCCGATTCAAAGTCGAAGAAACCCCTGCGTTCCAGGCAGCCGTGGCCAAGGAGGAGTCCGAACACCGGCCCGTGCCGATCAGGCAGCTGCTCGGTCACCACAAAAAAGCCCTGCTGCTCCTGATCTGTATCGTCATGGTCGAAGCTGTCGCCTCCTACGTGGCCAAGACGTATGCCTCCACTTACCTCATCTCAACGATCGGTCTGAGTTCCAGCGCGGCTCTGCTGTCCACATCGGTGACTTTGTTGCTGGCGGCGGCGTTGATTCCCTTCTACGCCATGCTCAGCGACAGGATCGGTCGTAAGCCACTCCTCATCGGCGGCACCTTTGGACTTATGGTTCTGGCCGTCCCGGCCTTTTTGCTCATCGGATCCGGCAGCCTCGTCGGGGCCATCGTCGGACAGATCATGGCCATCGTCCCGGGAACAGCCATTTCCGTAGCCGTGGTCGTGGCCCAAACCGAGCTCTTCCCGACCGAGGTCCGGTACTCCGGAGCGTCCCTGGGCTACAACGTCGCCTACGCCCTGTTCGGCGGCACCGCCCCATATGTCGCGGCGTTCCTTGTAGCTTCCACAGGACTGAAACTCATGCCGGCGTTCTACCTGATCGTGATCGGGGCTATCGGGATGATCGCGATCTTGAAGCTGCCGGAGACCTATAAGAGGAACCTCACCGACGCATCTGTGAGCCCCGCGCGCGTTCCCGTGCTTTCAAAGTGATCCCTCGAAGGAAGCGGCACGCATGAGCGAATCAAAGGACCCGGGGCTGACGCCGCAGGTCAACGAAGTTGTTGTGCTCGGCTCAGCGGGCGGTCCAACCCCTAAATCCGGTCGGCGTCCCGTTTCCCATGCACTGGTGATCGACGAGGACGTCACCCTCGTGGACTGCGGTAACGGCACAGTCAGTCAGTTCGTCAGCGCCGGTTTGGATCTTGGGCGGCTCCGCAGGATCCTGATTTCGCATCACCACATTGACCACGTCGCGGACGTGGCCATGCTGTTGCATCTGGCATGGTCCCAGCTGAAGGCCCCTGTCCACGTCATCGGTCCACCGCCGCTGGCGCGTCTGTTCGCGCTGCATTACGAGGCTTTCGACTTCGATATCCGGTCACGAATGAATGATGAAGGCCGCCCCCACCTGCGCGAATTTGTCCGTGTGCAGGAAATAACCGGCCCTGAAACCATCGATGACGGCTCCACCACAATCACCGCAGTGTTGGTGGATCACCCGCCGGTTGAACACGCCTTCGGCTACCGGATCGACCAGGGCGGCCTGAGTGTGTGCTTCTCCGGGGATACCCGTCCCAGCGAAGCGATCACCTCTCTGGCGCGGGGCGCGGACCTTTTGATCCATGAGACGACCTACCTGACCAACGCCACTGATTATCTAAGCGCTGAACGGGCTGCTCGCGTGCTTCCCCGCATGCGCAGCGTCCACAGCGACCCCCGGGGAGCCGCCCATGTTGCAGCCGAGGCTGGGTCCAGGGAGCTTCTGCTAAGCCCGGTAGGCACGTTCGGCCCGGCGTCCGACGACGAAATCCTCGCCGAGGCGGCCGGCGAATTCACCGGCAGGACCCGGGTCGGCAGCGACTTCCTACGCATACCACTTTCATAACCAGGAGAGAACTAATTCCATGACCACTTACAACACCGGCGGCGAAGCCGTCGTCAACAGTCTCAAGGCCAACGGTCTGACCACTGTCTTCGGACTGCCAGGCGTCCAGAACGACTGGTTGTACAACGCGTTCTACGACGCCGGGGATGACATCCGCATCATCCACACCAGGCACGAGCAAGGCGCCGCCTACATGGCACTGGGTCACACTATGGCTACCGGAAAGCCCAGTGTGTGCAACGTCGTTCCGGGCCCCGGCGCATTGAATGCAGGAGCCGCCCTGGCCACCGCCTACGGATTGAACGCCAAAATGCTGTTCCTCACCGGCCAGATTCCCCAGAAGCTGATCGGCCGTGAACTGGGAACCCTTCACGAAGTCCCGGACCAGCCTGGACTGCTGCGCTCACTTACCAAGCATTACGACCGTGTGACCCACCCTGCCGAAGCCGGTACCAAAATCGCCGACGCTATCCGCGCCCTCAACACAGGACGGCCCCGCCCCGCTGCCTTGGAAGTCCCCATGGACGTTCTGGAACAACGCGCTCCTGTCCCGGACCACGTCCCGGTGGCCGACACGGCCGAAGACATCATCGACGAAGAGGGCATCGAAAAGGCCCTGAGCATCCTGGCCAGCGCAAAGAACCCCATGATCTTCGTCGCCAACGGCGCCCAGGATGTTTCCGCCGAAGTCACCAGGCTCGCCGAAATCCTTCAGGCGCCCGTGGTCGGTTACCGCACCGGACGAGGCATTGTTGACAGCCGCCATCCGCTGAGCTGCTTCCTGCCCGAAGCCAAGCCGCTGTGGGCCGAAACCGACGTCGTCATCGCTCTGGGAGGCAGTGCCAGGTCTGCTCTGCAGGGCTGGGGACGTGGCAACCGTAAACTCATCCGCATCGACGTCGACCAGACGGTCCACGGCCGCTACGGCCAACCCGATGCCGCCATCACCGGACGCCTCGAATCGCACCTGCCTGCCCTGATCGAGGGACTGGAAAAACGCGGTGTCCAGAACGCCGACATCACCGAACAAATGACACTGGTGCACAAGGAATGGAAGGAACGCAGCGCGGTCCTGGACCAGCAGACAGCTTACCTCGCAGTGATCCGCGAAGCCCTGGGCGTGGACGGGATCTTCGTTGACGAACTGACCCAAATTGGTTTCGCAAGCCGCATCCTGCTCCCTGTCTACAAACCCCGCACCTTCATCTCCACCGGGTACATGGGCACACTTGGATACGGGTTCCCGACAGCGCTTGGTGCGAAAGTCGCAAAGCCGGACACGCGGGTGCTTTCCGTTACCGGAGACGGCGGATTCATGTTCGCTGCTACGGAACTGGCGACAGCAGTCCAGCACAACATTGGCCTCGTAACGGTCCTGTTCAACAACTCCCAATACGGCAACGTCCAACAAATGCAGCGCGATCTCTACGGCGGCAAGGTTATCGCCACGGACCTCGTCAACCCGAACTTTGAACAGTTCGTCACCTCGTTTGGTGCCTCCTATGGCCGGGCGGCATCCCCGCAGGAACTGGGGCCGGTACTTGAAGACGCCTTCCGGTCCTGCAAGCCCACGGTAGTTGAAGTTGTGGTTGGAAACATGATCAGTGTGGATCAGTTCCGGTGAGCCAGACGCTGAAAAGGCCGCCGGCGCCGTACCTGGAAGAACTTTGGGGCAAGCTGGACGAGCTGCGCTGCGTCGTCATCGTCGGGCTGCCCGGGACCGGGAAAAGCCTGCTGGTGCGTGAACTCGCAGCAGCTGTGGAATCGACCGGGCGAATCAGTACCGTCCTGCAATGGGATGTCTCACGGGAGTCCTGGGATTCCCATTCCACGGCGTCGGCGCTCTATCCCGAAGTTGACGGGATCACCCATGCGGGGATCAGGCTCGCCATGGGCACCTGGGTCCGTTCGGCGGTGGGAAAGTGGTTCGCAGAACACCCCGGCGGCGAAGAAATGCTGATCGTGGAAGCTCCTCATATCGGGGGCAGGTTCTCTGAGCTGTCCCACATCACCGGCGATGAGGCAGAACGACCCCTGGCCGGGCCAGAGACACTTTTTGTCGTGGTAGCTCCTACCAAGGAGCTGCAGCTCACGCTCAAACGCCAGCGGGCTGAGGACATGGAATCCAGCGAAGGCTCCTACGAGAGCAACAACGCTTCCCCTGACCTTCTGGATGAACTGACCAACTCGCTTCGGGCTCCTGCCGGAGAGTTAGGGATCTCCGGATCTACCTCCACCGGGTACGACCCGGAACTGTACGCCGGTCTCATGCAGCATGTCCTGCGCCACCGGCATGTCCTGCTGGTCCGTCCTGACGCGTTGATGAAGGTCACTGGTTCGGTCTACTCACTGGGTGTCAGCTCGAACCGGATATGGGCCACCGAGCAGGAAGTCAGTGAATCACTGCACTCGGTGGCATCGCTGTCCTCGACCGAACTCATGCAGCGCACTGCAACTTGGTTCAGGACGTAAAGATGGCAACAGAAAGAGAGGTGGTACTGGCTCTGCGGCCGTTACCACCTCTCTTTTTTCTTTGATTTACCGGGCATGCCTCCGGCACTTAGGCTGCGGGCCGGGAACTCAATTTCTCCTGCACGCGGCGGACCAGAACCAGGGTGTGCTCGCGGCTGATCTCTTCAAGGTTGGAGTTGGCCTCTCCGTTCTCGATGGCATCAAGAATCCGGGTGTGGAAGCCAATGGTTTCCTTGCCCGCAGAAAGCCCAAGGGTCTGAATGATGATGCCCCGTTCGCGCGCGAACACAAGGCTGCTGACCGTGTCTGTCCACTGGGACAGTCGCTGCAGTTCCTGGATCAGCAGGGCATTGGGGCAACGGTTATGGATCATCTCGTGGAAGCGCCGGTTCAGGCTGGTCCAGGATTCAAAATCGAACTCATCCAGTGCGCCCATGAGGAGGCCGTTGGTTTCCCGCAGGGCCGCAATCTCTTCGGCGGTGAGCAGCGGCGCCGCCGCCCGGGTCGCGTAGGCCTCCATGACGGCCTTCATCTCCATCAGGTTGAACCAGTGCGTCTTGTCCAGCTGCACGATGGAAGGACCCGAGTTCGCCCCGTACTCGACCAAACCTTCAGCCTCGAGCCGGCGCAACGCCTCGCGGATCGGAGCCTGGCTGACTCCGATGTCCTTGACAAGATTGTCAATGATCAGACGCTGGCCCGCAGCGTACTGTGAGCCAACTATGCGATTGCGAAGGATTTCATGGGCAAAATCAACCTTGGACTGGGTAGCAGCGGCTGGTGTTGTAACTGTCATGTCTCCCCCTCGGAGCGGTAACGACGAAAACTCAGGCATTGGCAATGCCCTTTCCCGCGACGGTCAGGGGCAGCTCACGACAACCCAAAAGGGTCGTATAGCCAATCCTATGCGATCGTGTCCGGCTGCGACGGGATCCACTCGCAAAATCTCCGCTCTTATGTGCTGTGCTGTGCCCTGCTGAGGATGACGCGGCCCATGGCGGCGATGGTTGCCTTCACCTGTTCCGGTGTTCCAACGGTGATCCTGACACTCTCGGGATCCCCCATGGCGTTACCGGGGCGAACAATGATTCCCTCGCCTTCCAGGGCCTTGGTGAATGCCTTGGCGTCGCCGACTTTGACGTAGACGAAGTTCCCATGTGACTCCAGGGGCTCAAATTCGAGCTCGCGCAGGCCGGTGGTGAGGGCGTCACGGCCGTCCTTGTTCAGCCCGACGCGGCGGGTGAGTTCGGCTTCCTCGTGCAGGCTCGCCAGGGCTGCAGCCTGGGCGACGTTGGAAACTTCGTAGTTGCTTTGCACCTTCTGGACAGCGGCGATGAGTTCGCGGGACCCCACCAGGTAGGCCACGCGCAGCCCGGCCAAACCGTAGGCCTTGGAGAACGTCCGGAGAGTGACGAGGTTGCGGCGGTTGAATGCGGGTTCAGCAATCGTGTCGGTGTATTCAGGGGACTGGGCGTATTCGAAGTAGGCTTCGTCCACAACAATGGTGACGTACTCGGGGACAGTATCGATGAAGCGGAGCAGCTCTTCGCGGCCTACGATGCCGCCGGTGGGGTTGTTGGGGTTGCAGACGTAGACGATGCGGGTGTCTTCAGTGATCAGGCCCAGCATCGCCTCGAGGTCGTAGCTGCCATCTTCGCGCACGGGCGTGCTCAGCGTGGTTGCTCCCTGCTTCCGTGCGTCGAGGGCGTAGGCGTGGAAGGTGGGGGTTGAAACCACAATGTTAGTCCCCTCATCGAGGAGGGCAACGGACAAGTGGTGGATCAGTCCGATGCCGCCGGCGCCAACGGCGACCTCAGCGACGTCGACGTTTAGCATCCGGGCCAATTCTCCGCGCAGGGTGCGGAAACCGGACTCTGGGTACAGGTTGGCCTTTCCTACCTGCTCCAGTGCGGCCTTCGCGGCGGACGGGAACGGGCCGTAGGGGCCTTCATTGGCGGCCAACCCGAGGAGCTCCAGTACGGCGCCTTCCCCAGCGGCATCACGAACGCTCCTTCCCGCACTGTAGGGGGGAAGCCCATCGATCGCTGCCCGGATCCTGGGGCCGGCTCCGTTTTCATTTGCGGTGGTCTGCATATTTACCAATCCTAAGTTCTCCTATAGACTTTCCTATATGATTCTATACACGGTAGGGGAAAAGGACAATGGCTGAAACCGCAGTGTTGAAGGGGATCTTCGTCGGCAACCACTGGCGGCCGGCTACTGGCTCGAATGTTCTGGGTGTGTACAACCCGGCCAATGGACAGCTCATCGGAGAGGTGGCCGCGGCCAGCCAGACGGACGTCGACCTTGCCAGCCTGGCCGCTCTTGAGGCCTTTCCATCGTGGAGCACCACGTCAGTAGGGGATCGGGCCGCAATCATCGCCCGGATTGCTGACGGCCTTGAGGCAAGTGCGGAGGAATTGGCCGATGGCATTACCGCTGAAGTGGGCACGCCGCGGCACAAATGTGTGCGCATGCAGGTGGTTCCAGCCCTGCACAGCTTCCGCAGCGCGGCCCGGCTCGGTCCCGGAGTCCTGGTTCCCGAACAGTTGGACTCGACCCAAATCCACAAAGTTCCAGTCGGGGTGGTAGCGTGCATCACCCCGTGGAATTACCCGCTGTACCAGATTGCATCCAAGGTCGCAGCGGCCCTCGTGGCCGGTTGCACGATCGTGCTCAAGCCCAGCGAGGTGGCGCCGAGCAACGCAGCGATTTTGGCAGATGTCGCCGCCGATGCGGGACTACCCCCGGGGGTCTTCAATGTCGTGTTCGGCGAAGGCCCGACCACCGGTGAGGCACTGATCAGCCACGCCGCAATCGACTTCGTGTCCTTCACCGGATCGACCCGGGCTGGTGGGCGGATCGCCAGCGTCGCCGGCGGCCTCATCAAGCAGGTCTCGCTGGAACTCGGAGGAAAATCGGCAAGCCTCATTCTCCCCGGTACCGACCTCCCGCACGCGGTGGGCAAAACACTCGAGAAGAGTTTCCAGAACTCCGGGCAAACGTGCGCAGCCCTCACGCGGCTTCTGGTCCCGTCCGAGACGCTGGAACAGGTCTCCTCGGCACTGAAATCACAGGTGTCTGCTTTTGCCGTCGGCAGCCCTCAGGATACGGCCACTGTCCTGGGACCGGTCGCCACGGCCGCGCAGCGCGACAAGGTCCTCAACCTCACCACCGCAGCCCGTGCATCCGGAGCTGAAGTTCTGGCCTCCGGCCCTGTTTCAGGGGATCCGGAAGGCTATTACGTCCCGGCTCAAGCTTTTCTCACCGGCGCCAATGACGAACTGGCCCAAGAGGAAGTCTTCGGTCCAGTGCTGGCCGTCGTCCCATACGCCGACGTCGAGGAAGCGATCTTCATCGCCAACAACTCACCGTATGGCCTAAGTGGAGCTGTGTGGGGGCCAAGTCCGGAAGAAGCTGGCTTGGTGGCCACAAAGATCAGGACCGGAAGCGTTTCAGTGAATGGGGCGGCCACCCATCCGGATGCCCCATTTGGAGGTTTCCGGATGTCAGGGTTTGGCCGGGAACGAGGAGCCCACGGCATTGAAGAATTCCTCACTACTCAGTCAGTACATTTCCAAGAACCTCACCAAGCGGAACGCGCAACATGAAGAACCCCGATGAGAACTGGCCAAACCACAGCCGACCGCCTCCTACGGCCGGAGAGCAATGGCGGCGACGACGACTGCCATTCCTGCACCGGACCGGAAATTGACCGGCTTCGAGCGCTGCGATAGCTATTTCCGCATGGCTGCCCATGCGGAACAGGTCGGTGACTCAGTCAGGGAGTGGGTCGGCTGGTCCAATACGTGTTCGAAAACTGGCCGTGGGGGCTTTGCCTGTCGTACTCGATCGAATCGTCAGCCCCGGTTCGAGGAGCAGATGGAGCGCTTGGTCAGGGGGGTCGATGATCATCTTCACGAGTTCCTGGGCGATGCGGGTCGAAGGCTGACGTACTGACGTGATGCCGATGGCGCCCAATGACGTCAAGGATGTGTCATCGAACCCGGTCACGGCCACGTCAACGCCTGGAACGAGACCGTGTGCACGCACCGCGAAGATCGCTCCAACTGCAAGGTAATCAGACGCGCAGATGATGGCGTCTGGAGGCGACTCCGACTGGAGGAGCTGCATGGCTATTTCTTCCCCTGCGGCGATCTCATCGGTCGCGAGGGAAACGCGGTCCGCGACGACGGAGCGCTGAAGCCCGTGCTTCCGGCACGCCGCGACGTATCCCTCGAGACGCGCCGCGCTCCACACGGCATCGACCCCGAGGCCGATGAAGGCGAGCTGCCGGTGACCGCGTTCAACGACGTGCTCGACTGCCAGCTCAATTCCGCGTGCTTCGTCGATCTCCACCCAACTCCAAGGCGCCGATTTTCCTTCCAAGGTCTGGCCGTACCCGGCGAAGGGAATGGAACGCGATACCAGCTGCGCAGGGCGGGGATCATGGGGGGCGATACTGCCCATGATGATGCCTGCGGCTGAGCCTCCGAAGTAGAGCGCATCGCATGCACTGAGCCAATCCTCAGGGTCTGCTGCGGCGATGAGGGTCAGATGCATGCCCTTTGCCTGGCACGCGGCCGCGAGCGAGTATAGGAAGTCATCCATATACCCGTCACCGCTGCGCTGGGTGGAGGGAAGCGCGTATCCGATCTGAGTCGGCTTGGACAGGCGCAGGCTCGTGGCGGCAGTGCTTTTCCGGTAACGGAGCTCTCTCATCGACGCGAGGACCTTTGCTTTGGTCTTCTCGGAGACGATATCCGGGCGATTGATGACATTCGAGACCGTCATCACCGAAACGCCCGCGTGTGAGGCTACATCGTTCATGTTGGTATGACGCGGGGCGCCCCCCGGTTCGTTGTAGTCGGCTGCCATTTTGCCCTCCCTGCCTGCCAGCTCGTAGTGGAACGCGATTGGCCCCAACCCTGCTTATAGAGACGCATTTAACCCCGGCTCGGATTCGAGTTCGCGAGCATTCAGCCTCAAGCCGGGCTCAATCAGCGAACCGGTTGAGCCCGACCTGACTCACGCGGTGTCCCCAGGGTGCTGGCTCGGCGACGAGCGGCAGTATGGATGGGGAAAACGCAGCGAGGGGTGTCGTGGCCACTACGCACCCACGGTGGGTGCTGGATTTATTGTAACGTCAAAAATTTTCTCAAAAAAGAATTGTAACGTCATTAAATTGTGGGTACGATCTCTCCTAAGTCCTCCCTATCCCGGTCGACCCTCCGTACCCGGTTATCCCCTCCTTATCCTGGTCATTCTCCGTGCCCGGTCACACTCCGTATCCCGGTCGACGATGCCTGGCTGTATTCGCGGCAGGCTCAGAACGACGCGTTCAGCAGCTGTAATGGCGCACCTGATCGAGCCCAAACGTTGTACCGGACCCGCATCACATGAAAGAGGAACTACCAATGAAGCTAAAACCCTTCACCAGACGGCTTGCTGCCGTGTTCAGCATCGCCGCCCTCGCCGCAACGGCACTCGCGGGCTGCAGCTCGGGCGGGTCATCATCCGGCGACGGCAAGACTCTCAGCGTCTGGACATGGACGACGGCGGGTGCGCTTCTCAAACCGGCCGCGGACGCTTTTGAGAAAGCCAACCCGGGAACCAAAGTCGACATTGTCGATGTAGGAAACCCTGCCATCTGGGACAAAATCACTACCGGCCTCGCTGCTGGCGGCCAAGGACTCCCGGACATCATGAACACCGCCATCGACCAGCTGCCCGGCTACACCGACAAGTTCCCGAACGGCTTCGCGGACATGGGCCCCCTGGGGGCCAAGGATCTCGCTGGCGATTTCGTACCTAGCGCCTGGGGTGGAGGACTGGGCAAGGACGGGCAGGTATGGGGTATCCCGTTTGAGGTGAACACGGCCGGATTTGCTTACCGCAAGGACCTCTTGGATGCCGCAGGCATCGACATGGCATCCATCAAAACTTGGGACGAGCTCATCGACGCCGGTGTTACGCTGAAAGCCAAAACCGGAGCGAGTCTCTTCGAACTCAACAAGGCTGCAGCGAATACGAACGCAGCCGACTTTTGGCAGACACTTACGCAGCAGCAGAACGCGTTCTACTTCAACAAAGACGGCGACATCACGCTGAATGGCCCGGAAGGGGTCAAGTCGCTGACACTGCTCAAGAAGATGAATGACAAGGGAGTCCTCGCGGACTCTGCATCCTTTACAAGTAGCAATGGGCTTAGGTTCGCAGACGGGTCGGTGGCGATAAGCCCGAGTGCGTCATGGTGGCCCGGTTACATCGAGGCCAAGCAACCTCAGCTCAAAGGAAAAATGGCCACCGCACTGCGCCCGGTGGTAGACGCAGGAGGCTCAACTGCTGCCCTGGCGGGATCCACCTACCTTTCCATCGCAGGCAATAGCGCCAACAAGGACCTGGCGTGGAAATTTGTTCACTTTGCCCTGGGCACACTGGATGGTCAGCGGGTGATGCAGACCGCACAGCCCTTCACCCCCGGCTTCGTACCGATGTATAAGACTCCAGGCTTCACTGACAATAGCGGCTACTGGGTCGGCGACTCTCCAAGCAAGGTCTTCGTCGACTCGATCACTCAGCCCGACCTCGCCGTGTCGAACTACACAAGCGACTACGCTCGCGCAATCAGAATCTACACAGATGCCCAGACAAAAGTGATGCTCTCCGGAGCAGACCCGAAGGCCGCGCTCGACGAGGCTGCCAAGCTCCTCGCCGCTCAAACTGGCCGAAAGATCGCCAGCTGAAACACCGGCTGAAGCCGCTTTTCACCAAATCCGATAGAGCGTCTGGCCCCGCCCCACCAGGTAGGCGTGGCGGAGCCAGGCGCCACCGAGGGAGCACCACGGTCATGACCGATACGCACGTCCAATCGCCACAAGTTGAATCGCCGCCGGTGGCACGACGAGTACCCCCTTCCAGGCGGCCCTGGCTTACTCCGGGCAAGGTGCCATATGTCCTGCTCTCTCCGGTGATCATCCTTTTCGCCGCGTTCAAGGTCTACCCCGTCGGCTATGCTGCGTGGCTAAGTTTCACGACCAACCGTGGGGGAGTGCAGGGCTTCGCTGGGTTCGCGAACTACGAGCGCATTTTTAGCGACCCCCTGTTCTACAACGCTCTGGGCAATACCTTAATCATCTTGGTGATCCAAGTACCGGTGATGCTCATTTTGGCGCTCCTGCTGGCTGTGGCTCTCCATTCGACCCTCCTGAAGTTCCGTGCGGTCTTCCGTCTCGGTTACTTCGTTCCGGTCGTCATGGGTCTCGTCTCTTATGGTGTTGTCTTCAGCATGATGCTTGCCACGGACAACGGCATCGTGAACGTCGCGCTTCAGTCGGTTGGTCTACCGGCGATCCCTTGGCTTCAGGACGCGTTCTGGGCGAAAATTTCGCTCGGAATCGCGATGACGTGGCACTACACGGGGATCAACGCTGTCATTTATCTTGCCCAGCGGCAGAGCATCTCCGGGGACCTCTACGAAGCGGCCTCCATGGACGGCGCAGATACAGTCAAACAGTTCTTCAACGTAACCATCCCGGGGTTACGCCCGGCAATCCTCTTGACGGTCGTCACCTCAACCATCGGCACACTTCAGCTGTTCGATGAACCGTACATCCTGACCAACGGCGGTCCCGACAACGCAACCATGACGATCGGCATGTATCTCTACCAGAACGCCTTCAAGTTCTTTGATTTCGGCTATGCCTCAGCTATCGGCTTCGTCCTTGTCGGAATGGTTGTCATCGTCAGCCTGGTCCAGTTCCGGTTCATTCAGGAGAAGAAAAGTTGAGCACTTCAGTAGAGAAAATGCGTACTTCCGCGCGCATCCGGCACACCAAAGCTTCGAGCGCACTGCTCACGGCAGTCATCTTCCTAGGGTTCATCTTGATGGTGGCACCCTTCTATTGGCTGGTCATCGGCTCAACGCACAGCTCAGATGAAATCTTCGCCAACCCTCCAAATCTATTGCCGGGAGATCAGCTGTGGACAAACATTCAGGTCCTGTTCGGTGACCTCGGATTCGGGCGTGCAATCGCGAACTCCGCTGCTGTCTCGGTCATCTTCGTGATTCTTGGTGCGTTGATCTGCCTCTGTGGCGGATACGCCTTCGCGAAGTTTCAGTTCCGAGGCCGAACGCTACTTTTCGGCGTGGTTATTGCGACCCTCGCCATCCCGAGCCAGGTAACCCTGGTTCCCCTGTTCCAGACGATGGTGACACTCGGATGGCTCAACTCATATCAAGGCCTCATCCTCCCGGGACTGGCCTACCCGTTTGGACTATTCCTAATGCGGCAGGCCATGGAATCAGTACCTGACGAATTGATCCAGGCCGGCCGCATCGATGGCGCGGGCGAGTTCCGCATCCTGTTCCAGATCGTGCTCCCAACGATCCTCCCGGCAATGGCCGCTCTGGCGATTTTCCTCTTCCTGGCGATCTGGAACGAATTCGTCTGGCCCTTGGTGATCCTGCGCGCAGAATCTGCTTACACGGTGCCGGTGGCCCTGGCATCCTTCCGTGATGTCAATCTGACCGACTACGGCACCCTCATCACGGCAACAACCTTCTCCATCATCCCCGTATGTCTTGTATTCATCTTCCTGCAGCGCTATTTCGTTGCCGGTCTTCTGTCTGGAGCTGTCAAACAGTGACCATCGATTCAAATGTTAAATCCGCCTCCGTCGTGTCGTGGTCGATCATCGCCTCTGGGCCATCTCACACCGAAACCAGCCCGCTCTGGGAGCTGACCAACAACAGCACTCAGATGCCCCTCATTATCGCTGCGCCGGTCTTTGAAATCGATGGACGAGCTGTAACGTGCACAGTTCGCGAATTTAATCGCGAAGTCAAACGCCGTATCTTGACCAGCCGCGCTGAGGAATTCCTATTCGAGGGCGAGGTCGACGGCGAGCCCGGGCTCCAGCTCGCGATGCGGCTGCGTGTGACACCGGAAAGCCCAGTGGTGCGCTTCCGCTACGAATTGCGCAGTTCGACGCCTCGGCGGCTCACCAAAAGTGCTGGCAAGGAAGGGATTTCATACGTCGAGTTGCTCCGTCCCACCAGTGCCATCACTGAAGTGAGGATCTCCGATTTCGTCGAGCTTGGCCACTCTTTCATGCCCAACGAGGTCCCCATCGATTCTGCGGCTGCCAAGGCATTGTCGCCTTTGATCGGCCCCATTCTGGTAGGCGTTGAGGACGGGGCTTCTTGGCTGCTGGCCTACGAGCATGGAACCTCTGGCGGGGATCTGTTCTGCGGGTTCTGGGTCGATGGCGCCCGCGGCGTTCGAATTGGCTCAGTCAAGGGTGCCTACCTTAACGGTCAGCGGCTGGACACGGCCCAGGGATTCCGGACTCCCTGGCTTCTAGCGGCCGCTGTCGAAGGCAATCTGGACGACGTGGCGGCAGCGTTCCGTACGTTTCTGTTGAAGTACCAGTCCGAAAACGCGGAGTCCCGTCGACCGCAGATCTTCTACAACACATGGAACTTCCAGGAGCGTGAGCGCTACTGGCACGACAGGACCTACATCGATGGTCTGACTGAGGAGCGCGTGCTCGCCGAGATGGAAGTGGCAGCTCGGATGGGAATCGATACTTACGTGATCGACACCGGCTGGTACACCGCAACCGGAGACTGGGAGGTGAACCCGGAACGTTTCCCTGGCGCCCTGCTGAATGTCAGGCAACGAGCAGGCGAACTTGGCCTCCGCCTCGGGATCTGGTTCGATCCGACGTTGGCGGCATTCTCGAGCCGCGCTCTGGCCGCGCATCCCCGTGACATGAAGACGTGGCAAGGAGAACCCCTTCGGCCACGAGAAGTGTGGGAGACCGAGCCCAGCGCCCCCATGTGTTTAGTTAGTGACTGGTTCGAGACATTCGTGGGTCACCTCATCCGGATCAATCGCGAACTCGGCATTACATACTTCAAACTTGATGCGGTGAGCCAGTACGGCTGCGACAGCCCGGAACACCATCACGGAGACGACACCAACACCCCGAGCGAACGAGCGGACCGTTTCGCTTTCATGATGAGTGAGAGGATGACGGAGATCGCAGAGCGGTTGATGACCGCGGTGCCCGGTTCAATTGTCGATTTCGACGTGACCGAGAATCACCGATCTTTCGGCTTGAGCTTCCTTTCGGCTGGCAAGTACTTCCTCGTCAACAACGGACCGTACTACTCGGACTACGAGCTGCCCGCGGACTTGAACGGGGTGAACACCAATATGTTCTTCCACCCGGGTCGTTCACGCGGTTGGATATGCCGGGAACCATATGCCTTCGACCGATGGATCCCGTCCGTGCTGACCCTGGTCCATTATTTCCCGGACGACCCGCACGGCCACCAGCAGGAAAGCCTCGCAGCGATCATGCTCGGACACCACGGAATCTGGGGGGACCTGCTCACCATCTCTGAGGACGGCGTGGAGGGAATCCGCTCAACGCTTGACCGGTACCGGGCAGTCGCCATGGACTCGGCCCGGGCCAGCATGGTTACCATCGGGCTGGGTGCGGGAGCCGCAGAGATACGGGAGAAGATTCTCCCGCAAACTGGTCGTGGCATCGTGTCGTTGTTCCCTGCCCGCGGGCAATCGATCCAACACGTGACGGCAGTTCCGGTGGATTCAGGCTATTGGAGCGGCGACGGCGTTGAGGTTTCCTTAAACCCGGACGGCCGTGCTGTCATCCGCGCGACTCAGTCCGGGTCAGCGATTTTCGGGACCATCGGAGTCTGACCCATGTCCAGTCAGTGCTCTTCCACCCCCTCAACCGACCTTGCAATTGAGTACTCTGTGAATCCCTTTGACCTCGAACACCTCCCGTTCGCCACGGCTGGCTCGTACTTCGCCGTGACATCAGCCGTGAACACTGAAGACGCCGGGAAATGGGTGGAGCTGCGGACGGTCCGGGGCAGGGCGGCAACGCGTGCACTTCTGCGCATCGCGCCTCGCGACGGACTTCACGGCAAAGCAGCGTTCGATATCGACCACCTTGTGCTTCCCGCAGCGGCAGGTCACGTCAGCGTCGACTTCAACACACACCGCGTTCTCAGTGTTTCCGGCGCAGGCGTTGGCTTCGAGCTCATCATGGAGGCGGCAAGCAACTACGACACGCTGGTCCGTGTGGCCGAAGATGAATGGCGCTACCTCAGATTCTCCTCACAGGTAACGATTGCCATCCGCGTTCTCAGGGGCAGAGGCATAGAGGAATCGACGTGGGCTGGAGAACGTCACACCATGGCTACACTCCAGTTCGCGCCCGGCAGCGTCGTGCTCATTGAGGAGACGAATGATGCGACGCCGACCGCTCGGAAACCCTGGTCGCCACCGTCATTCGATGTATTCGCCGCCGCTATGCCCGAGGTAAAACCCGAGCATCAGGCGGCGAAACAGCTCGCCAGCTACATCATGTGGTCCTCGATAGTAGAGCCCTCCGGAGCAGTGCAACGGCCGGCGATGTACATGTCGAAGGGAACGATGACCAACGTTTGGAGCTGGGACAACTGCTTCAACGCAATCGCATTAGCACAGCTTCCCGAGCTCGCTGAAGACCAGTTCTTCGTGCCGTTTGACGCCCAAGCGACAAGCGGTCGGCTGCCGGACTCCGTCAACGACAAGGTCATCGATTACACCTTCACCAAGCCTCCAATTCACGGATGGGCTCTGATGGCGCTATTTAGGGCGGGCGCGGTCAACGACGAGTGGCTGCTTCGTGCCTATGATCCTCTCCAACGGTGGACGCAATGGTGGCTGACGGAACGAGTCGCCTCCGGACGCATTCTGCCGCACTACTTCCACGGGAATGACTCCGGGTGGGACAACAGCACGATCTTCGCCACAACGGTGCCTGTAGAGTCTCCTGATCTCGCGGCCTTCCTGGTCCTGCAGACAGAAGCGCTCAGTGAGATTGCCTCGCGACTGTCGCGTCCGGACGAAGCCAAGAAATGGGCAACCGTTTCATCCTCTCTCCTCAATTCGCTGCTCAAGGAAATGTGGGACGGTAGCCGATTCATCGCCCGCAAGCTCGACTCAACAGTCATCGAGTCCGCATCGCTCCTTCACCTCCTACCGGTAGTGCTCGGATCCCGTTTACCATCAGAGGTCTTCAACACACTTGTCAGTGACCTGGGGCGGTTCCGGACGGAATATGGTCTGGCAACCGAAGCCACGGATAGCCCGGCCTATATCGCCGATGGCTACTGGCGAGGTCCGATCTGGGCGCCGTGTACCGCTTTGATCATTGACGGTCTCATCGATGGCGGGGAAGAACAACTGGCCCTGGATCTCGCCGAAAGTTTGTGCGCAATGGCCTCTGCCTCGGGAATGGCCGAAAACTTTGACGCGGTCACCGGCGCCGGTCTGCGCGATCGAGCATACACGTGGACCTCCAGCGTCTTCCTGACTCTGGCAGGACTGCTAGCTGCTGAAGAGCGAACGAACGACCCCTGCGCAGGGGTCTAACGAAGACGGAGTCGGCTGCGTCCCACTCAAACGCCGACAACGGACGTTCCCTCAACCTCCGTCAGGTGACTGCACTGTGTCCTCTACATCAATCATCCGCTGCACCACTCTGCCGTCCATCCAGAGGTTAGTGCTGTTGGCGGACCAGCCCGAACGGGACGGCCGGATGTGCCCGCACCATGTATATGCCAGCGTCGATGCGCGATATAAGAATCCCTGTTTTGTGTTCCATTGCGGCGATCTTGACGACGCCGATTGCTTTCGTAAGGGCCTCGTCTACTTCGGAAGCATGTTTGGCATGTACTTCCAGCATGCCCGGCGTTTCTGTTTGCTGACGGTTAATGTCCATGATCTTCCTCACTATCCGTTGATGTTTTTGTTTAGACACTCCGCAGGCCTGGGCGGGGGTGATCTTTTTTCACGGGCGGAGGGGTGTGCATACCGGGCAGGGCTCATCCGCCCGCGGGTAGTGATCCTGGGCTGGTGGCCTAGGCGGTCGACCGCTCGATGATGTCGATGTGAAGCTCGGGAAGGGGTTGGTCCGACTGCTGCTCATCCAAACGGTTAAGCAGCGACTGCATCGAGAGCTGACTGACCTGAGTGGGGTCGTATCCCATCGTGGTCAGCGGGGGGATGGTCAGCTGCGACAATGGGGTGTTGTCCATTCCGATCAGAGCGATGTCTTCGGGGATGTTCCAGCTTTTCTCGTGGGCAGCGTGCAAAAGTGCGGTGGCGACGTCGTCGTTGTAGCAGGCCACGGCAAATCCTCGGTGTCCCAATTCTTCCAGCGCCTTTCGGGCGTCCACGGGTGTGATATCAAGATGCAGAACGTGGGGTTCGTCAAGGCCCTGCCTAAGACACTCTTCCCTGAAGGTGCGTTCGCGGGGGCCGCCGAACGGGTCGCTGCGCGCGTCCCGCAGGTGCGCGTACGCAAGCTGTTGATAGCCGCGTTCGATGAGGTATCGCGCCTGCAGTCTTCCGATTTGCGCGTTGATGCCGTGACTGCCGGATTCGTCGGTCTCCAGCAGCTTGACGCCCCGGCGTTCAAGCAGCGCGCGCTGTCCCTCGGAAAGGGCAGCCAGCGTCAGGACTGCACGTGGCTTCAGCCCGACGATGAGCCTGTCGAAATCAGCGTCAGTACGGCTCGATAGACGCAGGACAAGTGTCAGGCCTCGTGCAGCGAGTTCATCCGTGAGCAGACCGTAGATGTCTTGAAGGTTGCGTCCGAAGGTTGTGTCAGGAATCAGCGCGATCACGATATCGCTGGCGCCGCGGGCCAGCGTACGTCCTGCTGACGATGGCTCGTAGCCTAGCTCAGCCACAGCTTTGGCAACACGGTCCCGCGTCTCCTGCGAAAAGGCTTTTTTCCCGTTAAGGATCATGCTGACCGTGGAACGAGCCACCCCGGCACGGTTGGCGACATCCTGGCTGGTGGGTATCACGACCGCCCGCCTTCCGTTGTTCGAGGTCTAATTATCATAGCTTCGGCTTCAGGGCGGGCTGCCCATGGCGGCGTTCCCCCGGGCCTGTCAGGACCCGCTGAGCCTCGCGCCGCCGGAGCGGGCGATGTTTCCGAGCCATCCGAGGCTTTCTTTGGGTTTACGTTCAAAGGTGGTCCGGTCTACGGCGACGAGGCCGAATTTCGGTTCCCAATGGCCCCATTCGTAGTTATCCAACAGTGACCAGTGCAGGTAACCGCGGACGTCGACACCATCTTCCATGGCCGCGGCCAGGTGCTGCAGGGCCTCGCGGGTATAGGCGATGCGCCGTGTGTCATCCGGGGTGGCGATACCGTTCTCGGTGACAAGGATGGGCACGTTTGCCACTTGGGCGGCGTGCCTTACCGCCATAGCAAGCGCGTCCGGCCGGTATGCGGTACCGATCATGGTGTTGTCCGGATGGGCCGGATGCGGCACCAGACCATTGGCGTCTACCTGCTGGGAGGTGTAGGACTGAACACCGACGAAGTCATCACCCTTCGCGGCCTCAAGGTAAAGGTCTTCAAAGTTCCACCGGATCTGCAGGAGGCGTTCTTCTCCTCCCGGTGCTGCAGTGAAGGACTGGTTTGCCACGCTCCAGCCAACTTGGGCGTCCGTGCGCTGGCGCAGTGCCTCGCGCGCCAGATGGTGGGCTTCGACGACGTACTTCCCGTCGTCTGGCACCGGAACCGGCAGCGGAGGCTGCCTATATTCGGTCTCACCCTGGTTTTCGACAGTGGGGCTCTGCCACGAGTCCAGTTCACCACGGCTGGCTGCTGCTTCCAGATTGAGCATCATGGCGAGCATGTTGGGTTCGTTGATGGTGATGACGTGTCCGACGTCGCCCAGAATGGACGAAGCGGCCTCCACGTAGCGTGAGAAGCGTTCGGGTGCAGCGGGGGCACTCCATCCGCCTTCGTCTGCGAACCATCGCGGGGAGCTGAAGTGGTGGAGGGTGATGACCGGTTTGATGCCCAGCTCCAGGGCGGTGTCAATCATGTGACGGTAATGAGCCAGCAGTGCAGGGGAGAACACTCCGGGCCGGGGTTCGATGCGCGCCCACTCGATTCCGAACCGGTAGGAGTTCAAGCCAGCCTCGGCGAGGAGGGTCATGTCCTCCCGGTAACGGTGATAGCTGTCGTTCGCGTCACCGCTGAGCTCCATACCAGGGAAGAGCCCTTCCCGGGCCCACCAGTCACTGTTGATGTTGTTTCCCTCGATCTGGTGCGGCGCCGTCGAAGCACCCCAGAGGAAATCCGGGCCAAACGTTGTCATTGGTGTCCTTTCGATGGGGCGTGGTGTCATGTGCGGGGTGGGAATCTCAGTCATGGGTGTGTTTTCCGTGGGTTTCAGGCCGGTGGGCTAGGCGGGGGAGGAAGTAGCCTCAGCGGGCTGCTCAAGCAGGGAGACAAGCCAATCGCCGTCAATGGCACCGCCGAGGATGCTCAGGATCTGGTTCATGGGCATGGAGAGCACCATGCGGGTGCCGTCGCTGTCGTCGTCCAGCTGTTGGCCGGATGCCGCCATGATGGGGTTGAGTTCGTTCGCCAGTGCCGGCCCCGCCGTGGGGTGTGCGAGCCACTCCGCAACGTCGGATTGCAGCGACAGGAGGCGTGGCAGTTCGTCACCGTCAAGTGCCACGTCCTGCTCCAGCAGGACGTGTGAGGCATTGTCGGATACTTGCACGGTGTAGCAGCCCGGGGCGACAACCCAGCGGTCAAGGATAACGTCCCAGTACCGAAGGTTCCTGCGGTCCAGGAGGAAATGGACCTCCCGGGTTTCGCCCGGTTGAAGGAGGACTTTGGTGAAGGCGGCGAGGATCCGTTCCGGGCGCAGGACCGGCCCGGCGTCGGTTGAAAGGTAGATCTGTATGACGTGTTTTGCCGGGATCTTTCCGGTGTTGGTGATATTCGCCGTAACAGCGATTTCGTCATGGCCGCGCGCTTCGGCCCGGAGGTCCGTTGTTTCGAAGGTGGAGTAACTTAGCCCGTGCCCGAAAGGGTACCGGACGGGCCGCTGCACCGTTTCGTAGTAGCGGTAGCCGACCATGACGCCTTCGGTGTAACGGACGTGGCCCTGCTCGCCGGGGAAGGACAGGTAAGTGGGCGTGTCCTGCAGCCGGAAAGGAATGGATTCGGCCAAGCGTCCGGAGGGACTCGTCACACCGAACAGCAGGTCAGCGATCGCTCTACCGCCGCCCTGGCCGAGGAGGAAACCTTCCAGGATGCCGTCCACCTGGTCATGCCATTCTTCAAGGGAGACAACACCCCCGTTCGCCAGGACAACGACGGTACGGGGGGCGGCGGCCGCGACCGCCCGGATGAGCTCGACCTGCACAGCGGCGAGTTCCAGCCTCGTCCGGTCGAACCCTTCGGATTCCTCCTCTTCGGGGTTGCCCGCGAATATGACAGCGACGTCCACGGTGCGGGCCGCCTCCACGGCGTGGGCACGGAGTTCAGCATCGTTCTCGCCGGGTTGGAGAGAGAAGCCCTGCGAGTAGTGGACGCTGCCATCAGAGACAGCGGCCCCCGCCTTGAGTTCCTCCAGGGGTATGTCGATGAGTGTGGCGTTGACGTGTGAGCTGCCCCCGCCCTGGTACCTGGGGTTGGTGGCGAATTCTCCGACAACCAGAAGGGATGTTCCTGGTTTCAGGGGCAGTACGCCGTCCTGGTTTTTGAGCAGGACAGCGCACTCGGTGGCGAGCTCACGTGCCAGTTCATGGTGCGCTGCGGAATCGAACTCAGTTGGGGCGGTCCCGGTGATGCGGGGTTCGCTGTAGGCGGCAAGGTCCAGAACCCGTTCCACTGCCAGATCGATCGCCGACTCGTTCACGCTCCCGTTTTGGACGGCCTTGATGAGCGCTTCGGTGGCGTACTGCCCTGGTCCGGGCATTGCCAGATCCAAGCCGGCGTTCAGTGCTGCCGGCCGTGTGCGGACCGCGCCCCAGTCGGACACCACAACGCCGTTGAATCCCCATTCGCCGCGCAGTACATCAGTGAGAAGCCAGCGGTTTTCTGAGGCGTGGACGCCGTTGATCTTGTTGTATGAGCACATGACCGTCGCCGGTTGCGCTTCGGTGACGACTCGTTCGAAGGCTGACAGGTGCACTTCGCGGAGTGTGCGTTCGTCGACGTCGGAGCTGATGACCATGCGCTCGGTCTCCTGGTCATTGGCCGCCAAATGCTTCACGGATGCTCCCACACCGTGCTCCTGCAAAGCCTTGACGTAGGCGCTCCCAAGTACGCCGGACAACAGCGGGTCCTCGGAGTAGTACTCGAAGTTCCTGCCTCCCAGAGGTGAGCGTTTGATATTCACGCCCGGGCCGAGGAGGATGTCCACGCCATGGGCCTGTGATTCTTTGGCCAAGGCGGCGCCGACGCGTGCGGCGACGTCCTCGCTCCAGCTGCATCCGATTCCTACCGCAGGCGGAAAACACGTTGCGGGCTGACTGCGGTATAGCCCGAGGTGGTCAGTCCCATGCTTCTGCATGCGGACGCCGTGGGGTCCGTCCGCCATGGTCACGGCACCAATGTGATGGTCCTTGATGGCAGTGGTTGACCAAAAGGTATCTCCGATCAACAGGGACGCTTTTTGCTGCAGCGTCAGCTGGCTGACGTCGATGTTCTGCATGGAATTCCTCTGTAGTAGGGGTGGCCCGGTTGCACGCTTGTCTGCTGCATTCCGTGTCGGACCGCGGGATCAGCGGACGGCTTTGACCTTCAGGACGACGACGCCGCCGAGGATCGTGAAGGCTCCGGCCAGCAGGTAAAGCAGGGAGTAGTTTTTGTCTCCTCCAGCGGCTACACCAATGCCCAGGAAAAGCGGTGCGATCAGCGGGGCGGCTGACTGTGCCAGGGAGTTAGCGAGTCCATTGATGCCTATGAACCGTCCGGCGTCGGTGTCCCGCTCGGGCAGTACGTCCAGGACCAGAGCCTGGTCAACGGCGGAAAAGATGCCAAGGCCCAGGTTTGAGATGGCTGAACCGATGAGAAGCATGGGCAGGTTGTCACCGAAAGCCATGACTACTGCGCCGGCGGAGAACATGAAACCGGCGCTGAGCACGAAGGGCTTGCGCTTGCGCAGCTTGTCGGAAAGGAAGCCGCCTCCGATGGAGCCGATGATCACCGTGACGATACCGAGCATCCCGCCGATTGCCACGAGGGTGCCTATTTCGGTGATCTGAACCCCGAGCCGCTGTGCGAAGTAGAACGCAGTGAAGGTTGAGCTCATGGTGAGGCCGAAGTAGAAAAGGAATCGTCCGAGCCAGTTCCACGAAAAGTCGGGGTGCGTGCGGGGGTTGTACACGAATTTGGACAGGACCAGGCGAAGGTTCAGCCTGTCCTCGAAGTTGCGGGTGCGGCTGTCGTCCTCACGGATGACGAATGTGAACAGAACGGTAAGGACCAGGCCGAGCACCGCGGGGATCATAAAGAGCAGCAAGGCGTCTTTGGCGAGGCTGCCGGCGAGGATGGCGCCTGTCACCGGTGCTGCCATGGTGACGAAGCCGACCAGGCCGCCGACTTTTCCGCGCTGGGACTCCGGCAGGCGATCTGCCTGGGAGTTGGTCAAGTTTCCAATGACGGTGTTCCAGCCCAGCGTCGTGACAACCCACCCCACGGTAACCATGGGCACGTCCGGTGCGAGGGCGATAATGAGCAGGCCCAGGGTTCCGAGAAGGGAGCCGGCTACGAGCCAGGGGCGGCGGCGCCCGAAGCGGCTTCGGGTGCGGTCACTGAGCACCCCGATGATGGGACCGGAGACCAGCGAGACTACGGCGGCGGCGCCGATGACGAACCCCAGGTACTCCTCGTGATCCGGTGCAATTGCTTTGATCTTGATGGCCAGGGACAGGGCAATGGGTGTCACGAGGGCGATGTAGGTTCCGAACATGCCCAGCAGCAGGAGCCAAATGTACTTGGCGCTGACCTTGGGCAGGTCCACCTGCCCGGTGACAGGAGGAGCAAGAAGTATTTGCTCCTCCGCCACCTCGGCTGGTGTGCCCCCGATGGTGGCGGTGGCCGGAGGAAGGTTGTTGTTGTTTTTCACGGCAGGACTCCGTCGTCTTGATGTACGGGTGTTGGGGGATTGAGGTGAAGTAAACACAGTTGGAGCGGTGGTGCTTGTGCTAGGAGACGAGCTGACGTTCTCCCGTTGCTTCGGTTGCGTTGGCACCGATGGTGACGGTGGCCGGTTGGCATCCGGAGGCTGTCACGGTGACGGTGACAGGGCCTTGCCCGGTTGGGCGGATGATGGCCAGGGCGCGGCCGTCAAAGGTTGTATGTGAGCCTGCTGTGAAGGGCTCGTCTGTAGCGGGATTGGCGCTTCCGAGGCCTTGGAGGACCGCGGGTCCGTCCACCGTTACGGCGACCTCGCGGTCCCGGCCGTTGTGAAGAACGCCGCTTCCGTCCGTGAGTGCTATTCGCAGGAAGGCGAGGTCCCCGGTGCCGGCTGTGAGTAGGTCGACGTCGGAGCTCACGTCAAGGTGCAATCGGTCGCGTGCCGTGGATAGCTGCACACGGGAATGCTCCTGGCCGTCCTTATACGCGACAGCGGTCAAGTCACCGGGGGTGTAGATGATGTCGAAATCGGTACGGAAGGCCAGGTTTTCTCCTACCTTGGATCGTCCGACAGGCACCCCGTTGAGGAGCAGTTCGACGTCGTCGGCGTCCGAGTACACCTCCACCTGGATCGGCTGTCCCTCGAATCCCTCCCAGGTCCAGCTGCTGATCGCATCACTCCAGGACCAAGGCGTCATGAGCGGTGTGCGCCCATGAAACTGCGGGCGCTGGACCGCGATGTATGGCGTTGACCGGAGCCCGAAGACAATCTCCCGGTAGTAGGAGGCGGGGCGGCGCTCACCTGTGATGTCGATGTCGCCTGTCCACGCGGTAAGCCACGGGTAGGGACGTGCCACGCTTGCTGCTGCACCATGGCCGCCGTCGGCGTATCCCACCGAGCCCAAGCCGGCTTCTCCCAGGTAGTCCCACCCGGTCCAGGCGAAGTCGCCAATAACATGATCGTTGGCTTTGACGAGGTCCCAGTTTTTGGCGATCTGCCCCGGAAAAGTCTCAGTGCCGGCAATGACGCGGTTCGGAAAGAGCGTCTTATCCAGCAGGTAGCGTCCGTCACCGTAGTTCATTCCTGCCACGTCAAGCACCGAAAAGGATTCGGCGGTCCGTTCGCTGACCATTTCGGAGGCCGAGATATGGTTCATCATGTCTCCGACCTGGGTCATCATCCCGTTCACGCCCGCTCCGGTGTCGCCAGCTGCGCCCTGGTGCTGTTTCATGCCGGCCAGGACAATGTCCAGACTCGATACAAAACCGTTGATACCGTTGGTGATGGGCCGGGTCCCGTCCAGCGACCGCAGTTTTTCGGCAAGCCGGCGGCTCCACACCCCGCCATCAGCAGTTCCGGTTTCCGGAATCTCATTGCCGATGGAGTACATGATCACACTGGGGTGATTGATGTCCTTGGCCACAAGGGCCTCAAGATCACGTTCCCACCACTGCGCGAAATCAGTGGCGTAGTCGTAATCGGATTTACCCGAGGTCCAAACGTCGAACGCTTCATCGATGACGAGCATCCCGAGCCGGTCACAGGCATCCAGGAGTGCCGAGCTCGCGGGGTTGTGCGAACTCCTGATGGCGTTGAAACCGGCTTCCTTCAGGACCCGGACCCGGCGCTCCTCGGCCGCGGCAATAGTCGCCGCACCCAAAGGTCCATTGTCGTGATGAACGCAGGCACCGCGCAGTTTCACCGTCTCACCATTGAGCCTCAACCCTCTCTTGGCGTCGACCTGGATCCGACGGATCCCGAACGTGACGGATTCCCTGTCGATGACCGCGCCTGCGTCTCGCAGCAGCAGGACGCACGTGTACAAGGACGGCGAATCGAATCCCCACAAGGCAGGATTCTCGACCATCAGCCGATGGCGCACCACAGCCGAGGTGCCTGGAAGCAGTGTGACAGGGGACTCGTCGCTGGCGACCTCGGCGATGCCTTCTTCATTGACCGACGCTGCTAAGTTGACCGTGGTGGTCACGGCGGTGGTGTTGGTGATCCTTGCAGTCACCTCCACCATCGCGCGATTGCTGTCGATGTCAGCAGTGGTGACACGGACACCATCTACCCCGATGTGGATAGGCTCCTTAACAATCAGGTGCACGTCCCGGTAGATCCCGGCACCGGTGTACCAGCGACTGTCCTTATGCGCCCGGCAGACCACCCGGACCTCGTTCGCGGCACCGAACCGAAGGAACGGGTCAATGCGCACGGTAAAGCGCGAGTAGCCATAAGCGTCTTGGCCGGCCAGGGCACCGTTGACGTACACCATCGCGTCCCGGTAAACGCCGTCGAACTCGAGAGCGAACACCTTGCCGCGATCTGCCTCATCAACATAGAGCATCCTGCGGTATTCGAAAGCACCACTGGGAAAATATCCGCCAGCCGCGCCGGCAGGAGCATCACCGCTTCTGGTCTTCGAGATCAGCGCATCATGCGGAAGCATTACATCAACCCACTGTTCACTTGCTCCGCCCAGTTCAGCGAAAGCACTGACCCTCGTCCGGACGGCCCATCCTTCGTTGAATGGTTTCCTGGCCATTAGCACTCCTAGAAAAATCAATAGCGATTGTCAGTGACTCGTCACGGCTTAACCACGCGCTGGTGCACGTCAACGGATGGTTGATTCCCGCGGTTGAGCGTCGTCGTCTCTCATGAAGCTCATGCTGCTGCCCAGGAGGCTTCAAGGAATCGGCGCGCCTGCTCGATCTGTTCTCGATCCTCCGGAGCCTCTCCCATGAACATGCCGTGCGGGGCACCTTCCCAGACATGAAGTTCGGCGCGGACGCCGGCCTGAAGGAGTTTGCGGTGCAACCGCACGGTATCCGAGAGGAGGAAGTCGCGCGTCCCGGAGGTCAGCATGACAGGCGGGAAGTCTGCGGTATATGTGCCGAACAGAGGTGAGATGTAGGGGTGCTCGAGTGACTGATCACCGCGGTATAGCTCGAGCATGTTCTTCGGGTGCCATTCGCTGAGGCCAAACCCGAGGGTGGTGTACGTGTCGCCGGCAAGCGTGAAATCGACACAAGGAGAAATGAGGCAGGCGGCGGCTGGCATTGGCAGACCCTCGTCTCGGGCCCTAAGGAGAAGGGCTGCTGAGAGATTGCCGCCTCCGGATTGCCCGGCGATGGCGATCGTCTCCGGCCTATGGCTCTTCAGCAGTTCGCGGTATACCGTCATGCAGTCATCCAGGCCAGCCGGGAACGGGTTGTCCGGGAGTTGCCGGTAGTCCATTCCCCAGGTGCGCACGCCGATGTTGCCGGCGATGAGCTCGGTGGAGCGGCGCGCAGTGGGCCCGCCGCCCCAAAGGAAACCTCCGCCGTGGATGTACAGAAGGACCCGCTCGTCGTCAGCTGCGATGTCCGACGGCTCAGCCATAAAGAATTTCGCCCCATGAACCTTGCCGGCTTCTACTGCTACTGCAACGTCTGATGTCACGGCGCCAGTTGTCGCTCGCGCCATGGTTTCGACGAAGACAGGGTCTGAGGATTCGGCGGCCGCCGCCAGGGCACGCCAGACCTCGACATCCTCAGGGGCGGGATCAGGCTGCGGCGGCCTTCCGGCGGCCATGGCCAATACATTCTGTGCCTCGAGGCTGATGGTGGTTGGAACAGGGTATTCGGTCATCGTGGAACGTTCTCCTCTGCGGGGATCGATCGTGAACTATTCGTGAAGTCAGGCGCTCTCGCGGTTAGTCGCGACATCGTGGGTGACGCGCGTCACCGATCTAATCACGCGTGGGTGACACGCGTCAATAGGGGCTGAAATTTCCCGTTGGGAATGCAGTGCATTGAGCGGCCGCGGCGCACAGATGGGTGTCGGCTGCAGCAAAGCCCTTGAAGAGCCACTCCAGTGGATCGCACCAGCTCAAGCATCGAAATGCGAAGCAGTTGATCCTCCGGGCCAAACTTTGACCCTGGAGCGTACGTCATCCGTCCAAGATGGGGGCGAAGACCTGGTTAGCCCAGCTGGAGGACGGCAAGCGCCCGCCGAAGGTAGGGGGCAGGGTCAGTGTCATCATTAGCCGCCCATTGCAGCCAGGCTTCGAATAATGCGCCAGCAAGAGCGGCGCACAGGTACCGGGCAGTGTCTTCAGGAATGCCACGGGCGGTGAGGTAGGAGCGGGTCTGGTCGTTGCGAGTCCCTAAGAATTCCTGGCTGCGGCTCAGCAGCTCCGGGTGTTCGGCGATCAATCGGAGTCTCCCGCGGGTCACGGCGAGGTCCGGGAGGGCGGCAATACCCGTAAGCACGGCTTCCCGAAGTCCGTCCAGAATCGCCTGTCGGGACAGGGGATGTGCAGGGGCCGACTCCAAGGCGGCGGCGGAGGCTTCTATTACAGGTCCCATCCCGCCCCATACCAACTCTGCTTTATTGGCGAAATGGCGGTACAAAGTCTTCCGCCCAACGCGGGCCTCCCGCGCAATATCCTCCATCGAGGTCTGCTCATACCCCCGCTCGGCGAACATTTTGAGGGCAAGGGCGGCAACCGCTTCAGGGTCGATGCTCACCGGCCGCCCCGGCGACCGGTGGATAGTGATTGAATCGTTCGAAAGCATCTCACCAGTATTCACCCTTCCATTATGACACTGAGTGTCGTAATCTTGGCTGCGACATCATCAGCGTCTGGAAGGACATCATGGGCAGCGAAGCCTCGTGGCAGGAAACCATCACTAATGGCCGCTTTGCGGGACAAACCGTCGTCGTAACGGGTGCAGCGTCCGGCATAGGGCAGGCGACTGCCATGCGCATCGCCAAGGAGGGCGGCAAGGTTATCGCCGCGGACATCAGCAAGCAGCGCCTCGACGCTCTCGTTGAAGAGAATAAGAACCTGGACCTGGTGCCAGTGGCCGGTGACATCTCTACTGAGGAAACTATTGCCGCTGTGGTTTCTGCCGCCGGCGGGCGCATCGACGCCTTGGCGAACATTGCCGGAATCATGGATAACTTCGCACCAATCCATGAGGTGGACGATGACCTTTGGGACCGCGTTTTCCGGATCAACGTCACCGCCCTCATGCGTCTTACCCGCGCCGTTGTACCGCTGATGCTGGAAGCCGGGGCGGGGTCGGTAGTCAACGTTTCCTCAGAGGCCGGCATCCGCGGTTCGGCTGCCGGGGCTGCATACACTGCCTCCAAACATGCCGTTGTTGGCCTGACCAAGAACTCCGCCGTGATGTACGGCCCGAAGGGTCTTCGCTTCAATACCGTGGCTCCCGGGCCCACACTCACTGGCATCGAGGCAAACTTCGGCTCCCAACTGGCCACCGAACGGCTCATCCCACTCATGCAGGCCAATATCCCCACGCCCGCTAACGCCGCACAGTTGGCAGCCTCAATCACTTTCCTGCTCAGCGACGACGGCACCAACCTAAACGGCGCGGTTCTGGCCTCCGACGGCGGCTGGTCGGCGATTTAGCCGCCAAACAAAAAACCCTTCAAACAGGAGTTTCTTCTAATGTCAGAAAAGTTCTTTGAGGCAGTCTCCCAGATCCTTGGTCAAGATGCCGTTGACGTTTCGGATGCTGGCCGCGCCTCATACAGCAGCAACCGGCTCCCTGGCGGAGACCGTCAAACCGATGGGATTGTTTTTCCTTCTTCCACTGAAGACGTTTCCACCATTGTTCGCCTGGCCGCCGAGCATGGAGTGTCTTTGTGGCCGACCAGCACGGGCCATAACTGGGGCATGGGAGAGTTTTCCCCAGTCCGGGAAGGCCAGGTGGTTATGCACCTGGGCAAACGGATGAACCGCATCCTGGAAGTTGATGAACGACTCGGCTACGCCGTCATCGAACCGGGAGTAACCTTCCGACAGCTTCGGGCAAAAATGGCCGAACTCGGCGACAAGTTCATGATCAGCGGAACCTCCGGTCCGCCCGATGGCAGCATCATCGGCAATGCCCTCGACCGCGGTGCCGGCTACACCCCTCACTTCGATCACTTCGGCACGCTCTGCGGGATGGAAGTAGTTCTGCCCAACGGGGAAATCTTCAACACCGGAGACGGGTCCCTTCCCAATTCCAATAGCCGCTTTACTAATAAGTCGGGGTTCGGACCGCTCCTGGACGGCATCTTCACTCAATCCAACTTCGGCATTGTCACGCAGACTGCTGTCTGGCTGATGCCACGCCCGCCGGTCATTGTGGGATTTGCTTTCTCCTTCGCGGAGGACGAGGACCTTTCCGAGATCTTTGAAATGGTGCGCCCGCTGAAGCTCAACTCGGTGGTTCCTACCCTCATCAAGGTGACCTCCGGCGGTTACGGCTTCGCTACGGAGGATACCTACCCTTATAACCGCACCGACGGTCAGGTGCCACTGCCGGATGCCATCCGCCGGGAACTGCAGGAAAAGCATGGCACCGGAGCGTGGCTCGTGTCCGGCGCCCTGTATGGGCCTTCCGAGGAGGCGCTGCAGCCCACGCTCGGTAGGATCCGCGCCGTTTTCGAGGCATCAGGTAAGGCCACCTACATTTCCCACAAGGAAATGCTGGATAACCCCATCTACAAGATCCATCTCGACACCTACAGTGGTGAACCCACAGACAGTGAAGTCGACATGCTCAACTGGCGCCCTGGCGGTGGCGCGACCTGGTTCCTGCCCGCCACACCTATGATCGGCGAAGCTGCTGAGCTTCAGCACGAAACCTCACGCCGCGTCCTTGCCGAGCACGGGTTTGAGTACTTCGTCGAGTTCGTTTGCAGCACCAGGGCAGCACGCGGCCTGCACCTCATCATCTTCAACCGTCAGGACGCTGATGAGGTAGCCCGCATGAACGCCGCCTATGCTGCCTTGGTCGAAGCATACGACGAGATCGGCTACCCCATCGGACGAACCCCGACTGACTGGCAGGAACGGGCCATGGCCCGTCTGCCGGTACTGCAGCAGGTCACGCATCAAATTAAGGCGGCACTGGATCCCAAGGGAACCATCGCGCCGGGCAAGTACGGCATCTCATGAGTGCTGCAGCCATCAGCCTCGGTGGCCGTGTTCTTGAGCTGACAGCACCCTATGAGATGGATACTGTCGTACGCCCTGACCTAGGTCAGCCCGGCCCCGGTCAAGTCGTTGTCCGCATGGTCGCTCTGGGCCTGTGCGGCACAGACCTTCACATCTACTCCGGTCGGGGATCCATGTATCCATGGGTAACGGGGCATGACGGAGCCGGAATCATCCAATCGGTAGGGCCTGGAGTCGATCTCCAAGAGGGCCAACGCGTTGCCGTTGACCCCGTCGTCCGATGCGGGAAATGCGCGATGTGCCGGCAAGGCAAGGTGCAGCTCTGCGCGGACGGCGGATACCTCGGCATGCTCGGCCCAGGTTTGGCCGCTGAATATGTACAGCTTCCGGCGGCACAACTCATTCCGCTGCCGGACGCGGTATCAGACCTGGCGGCCACCGTCTTGGAGCCCGTCGCCGTGGCCCTTCACACACTTCGCCGGGTGGCGCCCTTAATGCCCGGCCAGGGGGCCGCCGCCATCATTGGTGGAGGCCCGTTGGGCATCCTGCAGGCACAGGTATCCCAGCACTTTGGATGGGATTGCGTTGTCTTCGAGCCCCAGAAGCGACGCCGGGACCTGGGCAGCTCCCTTGGCGTGAAGATGTTCGATCCGGCGGAAGCTGAGGACATCGAGACACTTAAAGGCGGCCCGATACTGGTGATCGAGACATCCGCGGCTGGCGCGGGCGTCGACCTCGCCGAACGGATAGCAGCCCCGGGTTCCGTTGTTGCCATCGTGGGCCGTGGGCCGCATTCCCCGTCGCCAGCGAGCATCTTGCTCAAAGAGCTGTCGGTGCTGGGAATCAAGGGAGGCCCAGGCATGTACTCCGAGGCGGTGCGCTTGGTCCAGGAGGGCGTGGTTGATCCGGCATCAGTTATCACTGACCAGTTCCCTTGGTCGCAAGGTGCCAAGGCGTTTGCGCACACCGTTCAGAACCCCGAAACCGTGGTTCGCAGCGTCCTCCATGGGGCGTGGCAATGACAAAGCAAGTCATTAACTACGGAAAGCATCCTTCTCAGTTTGTCGAAGCCTGGTTTCCCGAGAACTGGTCACAGGACAGTGCTGTCGTGCTGCTCCATGGTGGCTGGTGGCGTGCTAAACACGACCTGCATCTGATGGATGAGCTGGCTGCTGATCTGCATCAGAGGGGGTATTTGGTTTGGAACGTAGAGTATCGAAGGATCGATGGCGACGACGGCGGTTGGCCTGGGACATTGGACGACGTCCTGGCAGCCATTCACCACCTGACCTCAGAGCCGCTGCGGGTAAACCCGTCATCCATTGCGGTCATTGGACATTCCGCCGGCGGACACCTGGCCCTGCTCGCGGCCAAGACAGCGCGACTGGCTGCTGTCGTTGCGCTCGCCCCGATCACGGATGTCGCCCGCTGCGCGGCTGAAGGACTGGGAGAGGGAGCGACGCCGGTCTTCCTCGAAAAGGCTGGTCTTACCAAGAAAGTCTTTGAAGAAGCTTCGCCTTTGGAGCAGGCACCGATCCGTGTTCCCCAATTGGTCGTCCACGGCTCGGATGATGTCCGGGTCCCCTTGAGCCACAGCAAGGCATACGTCTCCAGAGCCGCCGGGGTGGGGGACAATGTTGAACTTCGGGAAGTTCAGGGGGGCGACCACATGTTCGTCCTGCAGCCCGATCATTCGTATTGGCCCAAAGCGCTGGAGTGGCTGAACGACGTAACCGCCGACTCAGCGCCCGTACCTTCCGCCGGAGAAGACAAGCTCTCATTATGACGGGGAGCACAAAGATCCTCGGACCCGGAGAGGGCGAAACGCATACCAACCATGCGATTCGGGCTGCGCATTCTCCGGGTGATTCCGATCCGGGCGGCGATGGCATCGGCAGCGAAACGCGCATCCGCCTCCAACTCACTAGTTATCGTCTCGTCGATGCAGTCAGGGACTCCTGACATTCTGTCTCTGACGTGATTCGTCCTGGAAGAAAAGTGGGAAATTCTAGGGAAGGGATCCGAAATCTCACTCCAGTTTTTGGTGGCGCTCCCGGGAAATGTCTCTAGAGCTACCGTTTGATTGCTGAGCCGCGGCGGGGACTTGGCCCGCCAGAGGTTGCGGTTCGAGTTCGGATCCGGTGCCCTCGTGGCTGAGGCGAACGACGGCAACGTGACGCGGGCGAGTGCGCAGCACCACGCCCGACCGGTTCCTTACCTGATCCAAAGAGTCGTCAGATAGCAGCCCACTACTTTTAGGCCAGGTCTCGATCAACCACTTTCGAGCGGTGAGCATTCTGGTTCGGTGCCGCAAAGAAATACGAGGCCACGGCGTGGCCGATCTGCTGTTACTCCTGGTAGTAGTGCTGTTCGAGACCCTTGATGAGCAGTTCGGGCTCTCCGCTCATTGCGGCGTCGACCAGCAGCAGATGCCTGTCCGCCTGGCTGTCGGCGGTTCCCACGCCGCGCCGCATTATCGGCACCATCATGACGGCGAGAAGCGACTCCAGGCTCTGCCATGCCTCCACCAGTTTGGCCTTTGGCTGCTGATTCATCAGCGTTCCGTGGAACTCGCGGTCCAACCTCATGAGATCGTCTACGTCCTCTGGCAGACGAAGCCCCCGCATGCGTTCGGCGATGCGCCTCAGTTCTTTCTCAACGCTTTCGGACGGCGGAAGCACGGCGTGCATGGCAGCTCGTCCTTCGAGGGCTGCGAAGACTTCCCCGATCTCGGCGATGTCGCCGTCGCTGAAGTATCGAACCCGGTTACCTGAACCCGGCGAGAATTCGACGAGCCCGGTTGCGGCAAGGCGCGTCAGGGCCTCGCGGACTGTGCCGCGGCTCACAGACAGATCTTCAGCGAGCCTCTTTTCTACGAGATGCCGACCCGGATCGAGGGTTCCCAGGATGATTTCCCTCCTGATTCGGTGCGCCACTTGATCCACGAGCGTTGTTCGCTCCGCAACCCGAGGCGCAAGCGTTCTCGCGAGAGACGTCCTTGCTGGCTCAGAGGTAGGTTGACTCTCCATTGCGCTCACACCCCTATCGGCTAATGGCAGCCACCCGCGCTTTGGAGTGGGCCTTGACACTAGATCACCAAACGATAGTATCAAACAATCATGTCGGACACGATTGTCGGACACTATGGTCGGATAGGACATCAAAATGCATGATGGCTTCAGAAGCCAAGAGGCCGTGGTTCGCGGCCACTTCCACATCGCTGCTCTCCCTGGCGGCGGTTTGGATCTGCCGTACATCCAGATCCATGGCGGGGAGCCCGGGCCGCGGCTGACGATGCTCGCGGGCGTCCATGGCTGTGAGTATGCGGCCATGGCTGCTCTGCGGGAGTTTGTTGCAGAGGTCAATCCTGCGGAACTGAGGGGGATCATCACCGCGGTTCCCGTGGTAAACCTCCCGGCTTACCTGAGCCGGACGCCCTTCATCGTTCCAATGGACGGCAAGAATCTGAACAGGTGCTTTCCTGGCGACCCGAACGGCAGCTTTTCGGACGTACTGGCACACCATGTGTTCGAACGCTTCATCCGGGAAGCCGACTTCGTCGTCGACCTTCATTCCGGAGACGTACCGGAAGCTATCGAGCCGGTAGTTATCTACGACGAGTCACCGGTGGGTGAGGCTGCACGGCGGATCGCGGTGGCGTACGGAACACAGCACGTGATCAGGCAGCCTGCCGCCTCACGGGTTACCACCGGCACCACGAGTTCTGCGGCCGCGGATGCCGGTGTCCCGGCGATCACCGCTGAGGCAGGAGGCGGCGGCATCATCGATCGCAAGGCTGTCGCCATTCATGTCAGGGGCCTGCGGAATGTGGCGGCGACCCTGGGAATGCTCCCCTATGACGTTGAGCAGACCCCTGGCCAGGCGGAGCACGACCAAGGCTGGAGCTGGATTCATTCGCCGGTGGGCGGTTGGTGGCAACCGAGCGTCGAACTTGGCAAGCCTGTTTCCAAGGGGGAGCTTCTCGGACAGGTCAGTGACCTCTTCGGCGACGTCATCCACAAAGTCAAGGCAACGCACGCCGGAATACCCATGATCATCACCACGAGTCCCGCGATCGCCGCAGACGGACTCCTTATGGTTCTAACCCAGGAGGTTTCAGAGTGAGCACCACCAAGAAGCGAGTGGCCGTCATCGGTCTCGGAACGGCAGGCAGCATGTCTGCCTGGCGCCTGGCTTCACGGGGCATGGAGGTAGTCGGTTACGAGCAGTTCGGAATCGCCCACGACCGCAGCGCCCACGCGGGCGAGTCCCGTATCTTCCGCACCGCCTACTTCGAAGACCCCGAATACGTGCCATTGCTTCGCACCGCCAAGGCACTGTGGCAACAGCTCGAGGGCGAGACAGGCACCAATCTCCTTACCCTTGCCGGCAATCTCATGCTGGGGGAGGCATCATCGCAGATGGCCAACGTCAGTGACTCCATCGACAAGTTCGGGGTGGACGCCTCCATCATTCCGCTCGACGAGGCGCGCACCCGCTGGCCGCATCATCCGTTCCACGAGGGCGACGCCGTTGTCCTGGACCGTGAGGCTGGCTATCTTCGCCCTGAGCTCGCGGTGCTGAAGGCCGCCTACCGAGCCATGTCGCTGGGCGCCCAACTCCGCACCTACAGCCCAGTTGAAGGGGTCGAAGTCAAGGAGGGCGGGGTCTGGGTCAGCGCCCATGGCCGGAGCGAGCGATACGACCACGTTGTGGTCACCACCGGCCCCTGGGCTGCGAAGCTGCTTCCGGAACTCGCGCCACTCGTGCAGGTTCGCAAGGCGGTATCAGCGTGGTTCGTCACGAAGGAACGCGGAGCATTTGATCCGGCCAACTTCCCATGCTTCATACGCACGACGCCTGAAGAGTTTTATGGACTGCCGGCGATGGACGGGAACGGGCTGAAACTAGGCCTGTCCGGCACCGTCAACCGTCTGGTCGATGACCCCGACGCCCTCGACCGCACGGTCCCCATCGACGAAATGAAGGCATTCAGGCAACTCGTGGCCGATTCCTTCCCGGCACTCTATCCGGATCCTGTCCGTGTGGCCGCCTACATGGAGGGCTACACCCAGGACGGGCACGGGATCGTTGGGCGGCTTGGCGGCGAGGACCGCATCACTGTCCTCACGGGCCTGTCCGGTCATGGGTTCAAGCTTGCGCCGGCGCTCGGCGAAATCGCCGCGGACTACGCCCTTCACGGTGCCAGTGACAGCACGATCCCGCTCCTGAGCCCCGAGCGGTTCCTTACCGTCCAGACCTCGACGGCGAACCCGTGAGGTGACGTAAGGCCCCGTCCCGGTCATTAACTGCATCCATCTGGCACCACTGCACGGCTTACCTGTAACCGCACCATCCCAACCAAAAAAGATTCCAAGGAAAACACCATGAAGACACAAAATAAGGTCCACGCCGCTGTGGCCTCACTGGCCCTCCTGATTGGCTTAACCGCGTGTGGCAGCGCCGCCGGTAGCGAACCTTCGGCCAGCCCCACCGAGCTGGGCCTGAGGGACATCTCGGAGGGTGTCCAGCCCGATCCGAAGGCTGTAAGCCTCCTGCCGAAGTCGTACAAGGACAAGGGCGAGCTCACGGTGGCCGCGGACCTGCACTACCCGCCGACCGTCTTCCTCGCCGAAGACAACAAAACCCCGATCGGCCTCAACCCGGACATCACCCGGCTCATTGCCAAGAAGCTTGGCGTAAAGGTGAAGTTCGAGGACACGAAGTTCGACACCATCATTCCGGGACTTGACGGTGGCCGCTTCGACTTCACAGTCTCGACCATGGCCAAGACCGAGGACCGGCTCAAGGTCGTAGACATGATCGACTACTTCAAGGCTGGCAGCTCCATTGGGGTGACCGCCGGAAACCCGCAGAAACTCACCAACGAGACTCTGTGCGGGAAGAGCATCGCCGTCACCCAGGGATCCACCGGTCAGCTGTTGCGCCTTCCGGCCCTGAACGAGATGACCTGCACCTCCAAGGGACAGCCCGCGATCAACGCGGTAACGCTGCCCAACATCCAGGAAGCCCTTGTCCAGCTGCACTCCAAGCGCATCGACGGCATCCTCTACGACACCACGGCACTCGCTTGGGCACAGACGCAGCAGCCGGGCTCCTTCCAGATGCTCACACCTCCGCTCAACGTCGGCGGAACCGGCATCACGGCAGTTGCGCTGAAGAAGGGCTCGCCGCTGACCCCGGCCATCCAGGCAGCAGTCCAGTCGATCCTCGCGGACCCGGAGTACAAAGAGTCGCTCAAAACCTGGGGCCTCGAGTTTGGGGCCATCACCGACGCCAAGTTGAACTAGCAGGTGCCTGAATGACAACGGCTATCAGCAAAGGAAACAAAGCTGCCATGGGAAGCATTGATGCAGCGCTCAAGCCACGGCTTCGGCTTCGGACCCGCTCGGAATACGCGGGGTGGATCCTTAGCATCCTCGTCGGCGTCGGGATCCTCACCTCCGTCCTGACAAACTCCAACTTCAAGTGGGAGATCGTCGGGAAGTACTTCTTCGCTGAGACGATCCTTCGCGGGCTCATGCTCACGATCTTCCTCACGGTTGCAAGCATGGCCCTGGGAACCTTGCTCGGGCTTGCCCTTGCGATCATGCGGGCTTCGCACGTGAAGCCGGTCTCCATGACAGCCGGGCTCTACATCACGTTGTTCCGGGGCACCCCAGTGCTGGTGCAGCTGATCTTCTGGTTCAACATCTCCGCCCTTTACCCGAACCTGAGCATCGGGATCCCGTTCACCGACATCAGCACCGCCATCGACGTCAACACGATCATGGGCCCGATCACCGCAGCCCTCGTGGGCCTGACTCTCAACCAGGCCGCGTACATGGCCGAGATCATCCGCGGCGGCTTTTCCGCGGTAGGCAAAGGCCAGCTCGAGGCCGCCGACTCGCTCGGAATGAGCGCGTCCATGAGGATGCGCAAGGTCATCATCCCGCAGGCCATGCCGTCCATCATCCCGGCAACCGGCAATCAGTTCATCGGAATGTTCAAGGAGACATCACTGGTCAGCGTCCTCGGCGTGGCCGAGCTTCTGCAGAGCACCCAGTTGATCTACGCGCGCACCTTTGAGACCATCCCGCTGCTCATCGTGGCCAGCCTCTGGTATCTGGTCATGACGCTGCTGCTGAGCTACCCGCAGTCCAAGCTCGAACAGAAGTACTCCCGCGCAACCGCCAGGCTTCCCCGGAAGTCGAAACCCGTTGTGCTGACCGACCCGGAAGGTATCGCCCGATGAGCACCGACGGCACTATCCTTGCCCGGAAAATCCGAAAGTCCTTTGGACCCAAGACAGTCCTGAAGGACATCGACCTGGAGATTGCCAGCGGAGAGATCTGCTGCATCATCGGCCCCAGCGGCTCGGGAAAGTCCACCATCCTTCGCTGCATCAACGGTCTTGAGACCGTGGACTCCGGTGTTCTGAAGGTCAACGGCGAGGACTTCGGCTACTACGAAACCGACAAGGCCTACCACGCCCTGCCAACGAAGAAACTGGCCCAGCAGCGCACCAGGGTTGGCATGGTCTTCCAGCAGTTCAACCTGTTTCCGAACATGACCGCCCGGGAGAACGTCATGTCCGGACCGGTCCTGGTCAAGCGCGCGGACAAGAAGGAATCAGCCAAACGAGCCCAGGAACTGCTGACAAGCGTCGGGCTCGGCGCGTTCGGGGATCGCTACCCCGCCGAGCTCTCCGGTGGGCAGCAGCAACGCGTCGCGATCGCCAGATCGCTGGCCATGGACCCGGACATCATGCTCTTTGACGAACCAACATCTGCACTGGACCCCGAAAAGGTCGGTGAAGTCCTGGCAGTCATGAAGGAGCTCGCCAAGAAGGGCATGACCATGGTGGTAGTCACCCACGAGATGGGCTTCGCCCGCGAAGTGGCCGATTCCCTGATCTTCATGGACGACGGCTACGTCGTCGAACGCGGCGACGCCCGGGAAGTCCTCGCCAACCCCCAAGAGTCCCGCACCCAGTCCTTCCTCGAGAAAGTGCTCTGAAATGACAGATGGAAAACTGGCCGTCATCGGCCTCGGCACCATTGGCAGCATGGCCCTATGGCAGGCCTCCCGGCTATCCGATTCCGTGGTCGGATTCGAAGCGCAGCTCCCTGCCCACGGACGCAGTGCCGTTGGCGGAGACACCCGCCTGTTCCGCATGCTCAACCTAAACCCGGGCTTCAACCCCATCCTGCAGAGCTCCCAACGTCTCTGGGCCGAGCTTGAGGACGAAACCGGACAGGACATCCTCCTGCGCTGCGGCGGAATCTACATTGGTACGGCGAACGGCCAGTACATCCCGCAGCTGCTCGAGTCGGCGCGGGCGACCGGCGTAGCGCACCAGATCCTCTCCCGGAGGGAGATGGCCGAGCGGTATCCGCAGCACAACCTGCGTTCGGACGACATCGGTGTGTTCGACCCCAATGGCGGCGCGATAAGGACGGATCGGGCCGTCACGGCTGCGGTCTCCGCAGCCCAGGCCAACGGTGCGACCGTGCTCACCAACACCCCAGTAGACGGGATCCGGGAAACTGTAGACGGTGTCGTGGTGACCTCCGGGGACAAGTCCTGGACGTTCGAGAACGTCATCGTCGCCTCCGGCGGCTGGTCACAGAAGCTCATGCCGGAGTCGCTCCAAGCACACACCCAACCCAACAGGGTCTTCCTCACGTGGTTCGTCGCGAAAAATCCAGCGCTCTTCTCTCCAGAGCGGTTTCCTGTCTTCGTCCGGCTCTCCGGAGACCGCTCCATGTATGGTGCGCCCGCCGTTGACGGGGTCACCGTTAAGGCAACCCTGAATTTCCGGCCAACGCCTACCAGGAACCCCGATGCAGTTCCCAGGGAACTTACTCCGGCAGAGGTTGCCGAGACGATCGAGACGGTCAGCGAGTTCTTCCCCGGCCTGTATCCGAACATCGTCCGCTCGGACGCTTTCCCGGACCTCTTCACGACCGACCGCAACCCCCTGCTCGGCCGGTTGGATCCAGGCAGCAGGGTCTACTGCGCGACAGGGTTCTCCGGCGGGGGCTTCAAAATGGCCACCGGATACGGCGAGATCGCCGCACGCGAAGCACTTGGCTCGCAAACATTCGAGGGGCTGGACTTCGTGCGTCCGGAACGGTTCATGAGCGTCCACAGCACGCAGGCTGCCGCGGCCGGACACTCCTCTTCCCACAACTAGTGAAAGCGTTGATATGAGCCTTCCCTTCGCCCCCACTGATACTCGAATCGGGCTGGTCGCCAACGGCGTGTCCGGCTCGCCATCACACCGGCTTCAGGCTCTGGGTTTGGAGTTGCCCAGACTCGCTGACAACCCGTACTACCTTCACCACCGCTCGATGGACTCCAGCATTCACATCTCAGGCCAACTGCCGTACAAAGACGGCGAGCTCCTGGGCACCGGGATCGTCGGCCGCGACGTGGAGCTTGAAACAGCGCAGGAGCTGGCCCGCCACGCCGCGCTTAACGCACTCGCTGCCGCCGTCCAAGCGGTGGGGGATCTGGACAAGGTCCGCATCGTACAGATGCTCGTCTTTGTGGCCAGCACTCCGGACTTCGGCCTGCAGTCGCAGGTGGCCAATGCAGCCAGTGACTTGCTCATCGGGGTGCTGGGCGAGAACGGACGGCACGCCCGTACTGCGATCGGTGTCGCCGGACTGCCGCGTAGGAGCCCGGTCGAGATCCAGATGGTCTGCACGGAGGCATAGGGCATGAACAATAAGGAGCACAGCGTGAACCGCATTCAGCAAGCTCTAGGGACACTCATCGGTCGGATCGACACGCCCTCACCCATCGTGCTGTCCGACGTGATGCAGGACAACATCGACCGGATGCAGGCCTTCGCAATCCAGCAGAACCTCGAAGTCAGGCCACACGTCAAAACCCACAAATGCGTGGAAATCGGCCGGCGCCAGCTCAAAGCAGGTGCCGTCGGAATCACCGCAGGCAACGTCGGCGAGGCAGAGGTCTTCGCCGCTGCCGGGTTCGACAACATCTTCATCGCCTATCCGATCTGGCCGGCTGGAACCAAGGGCCCGCGGATCCGCAAGCTCGCTGAGACAACCAGGCTCCGGGTCGGCGTCGACAATATCGCCTCGATCGATGCCCTGGCCGACGCGATGGGATCAGAAGCGGAGCTGCTGCAGGTAGTGATCGAGGTCGATTGCGGTGCCCGACGGTCCGGGGCCGCTCCCGAGGCTGCCGGTGACCTCGCCCTCGCAGCCCGCAAGCGTGGCCTGATCCCGGCCGGTGTCTTCACCTATCCCGGCCACGGCAGTGCCGGACCGGACGCCCGCAAGCGAGCCGCGGAGGACCAGGACGCCGCACTCATCACCGCCGTACGGAGCCTCAGCGCAGTTGGCGTGACACCGGAGGTGGTCAGCGCCGGCTCCACACCCACCGTGGAATTCGCCACCAACAGCGTCATCACCGAGATCCGGCCCGGCGAGTACGTCTTCAACGACCTCAACAACACCAGGCTTGGTGCCTGCACTGAGGACCAGATCGCGCTGTTCCTCGCTGGCACAGTGGTCAGCGACTGGGTCCCCGATCAGGTTCTTTTGGATATCGGAACCAAAGCCCTCGGCCGAGAAGGCAGCCCCGAGATCGGGTACGGCGGCATTGCGGGCACTACGGCCGTATTGTCCAAGCTCAACGAGTACCACGGCTTCCTTCCCCTGCCCGGGGACGGATTCCGCCCCCGCGTCGGGACCGTGCTTCCCGTGGTGCCAAACCACGTGTGCCCGGTGGTGGTCAATTTCGAGGAGTACATCGTCACCGACAGCACCGGAACGTCACTGGAACGGTGGCCGGTGGACGCCCGCGGATTCCTCAACTGACTGGAGTGCCGGGGGACTGAACATTCGTCCCCCGGCATTCCCCAGTCCTCATCCCAAACAACCAACCTCACACAATGGAGTGACCGACTTGAGACTAGACAAGACCACCGCCGTGGTGACCGGCGCCAGCAGCGGAATCGGCGAGGCAGTGAGCTCACGTTTCCGGGGGGAAGGCGCCCGCCTGCTGCTGACCGGCCGACGGGCGCAACTCGGCAGTGCCCAAGATGAGGACCTGTACGTGCCTGGCGACCTTAACGACGAAGCATTCGTCGAAAGCCTCGCCCGGCAGGCCGCCGAATCCTTCGGCACCGTTGACGTAGTCGTCCTCAACCACGGCCTGCAGGTCACCGGACCGCTCACGGAAATGGCTTATGAGGATGCCAAGAACGTGCTGCACAGCAACCTGCTGAGCTCGTTCCTGATGATGAAGCACTTCGCGCCGCTGATGCCAGCCGCCGGAGGTTCGTTCGTGCTCGTCAGCTCACGGCTCGGGATGGTCGGCATGGCAGATCAAGTCCTGTACTCCGCGGCCAAGGGGGGCCTGATCATGCTGGCGAAGGGCGCGGCCATCGAGTGGGCCTCACGGAACATCCGCGTCAACGTCGTCGCTCCAGGCCTGACCGCTACCCCAATCATCGAAGCCTCAATCCAGCGCAGGGACGACCCCGAGGCCTACCGTCGGCAACGCGAAGGCCAGATCCCACTCCAACGCCTTGCCACGCCCAAAGAAGTCGCCGACGCCATCCTCTTCCTCGCATCCAAGGAAGCGTCCTACATCACCGGAGCGACGCTCCCGGTAGACGGCGGATACACCGCCTTCTAGCAGCGCATGATCCACAAAAACAGCGGGGCCCGGTCCACCGCCGGGTCCCGCCCCCTTCCCAACAAAGTCTGAAACTGGAGCAACGCCCATGAGTACTGCCCTGAACCTCACCGAAACCCGGCTGTTCATCGGCGGGGAATGGAGACGATCCGGCACAGGAGCCATGCTGCCGGTCATCAACCCCGCCACCGGCGAAGCGATCGCGCACGTCTCCGACGGCTCTATCCAGGACGGAGTGGCGGCCCTGGACGCCGCCTGCGCGGCCCAGGACGCGTGGGCAGCAACACCGGCAAGGGAACGCGCGGACATCCTCGCCCGCACCTATCAGGGCATCATCGCCCGCCGCGACGATTTCGCCCGCCTGATCGTGGATGAGATGGGCAAGCCCTGGGCCGAAGCCCAATCCGAAGTCGACTACGGCGCAGGTTTCTTCCGCTGGTTCGCAGAATCCGCCGGACGTATCCACACCGAAGGCCAGTTCGGCGTCGAACCGGGCTCCAACTACCACATGGCAGTGTCCAAACGCCCGGTGGGCCCCTCCCTACTGATCACCCCATGGAACTTCCCCCTTGCCATGGGCGCCCGCAAGATCGCACCGGCCTTGGCCGCCGGCTGCACCACCATCCTCAAGCCTGCCGCCCAGACCCCACTGACGTCCCTGCTACTCGCCCAGGTCCTCCAGGAAGCAGGCGTGCCCGCCGGTGTGATGAACGTCGTCGCGACGAGCAACTCCCGGGATCTGATCGGCGGCATCATGAGCGACGAACGGACCCGAAAGATCTCCTTCACCGGCTCCACCGAAGTCGGCCGGGTACTCCTGGCCCAAGCCGCGCAGAACGTCATGAACACCTCCATGGAACTCGGCGGGAACGCGCCATTGATTGTTTTCGACGACGCCGACCTCGATACCGCCATCGAAGGCGCCTACCTCGCCAAGCTCCGCAATGGCGGCCAGTCCTGCGTCGCAGCCAACCGGATCTATGTCCAGGCCGGCATCGCGCCCGAGTTCACCAAACGCTTCACGGAACGCCTCGCCGCCGTCAACGTAGGCAACGGCCACGAACCCAGCACCGGCCTAGGACCACTGATCGATGACAAGCAACGCGCAACCGTCCACAACCTCGTCACCGACGCCGTCGCCAAGGGAGCAACCTGCCTCACCGGCGGCCAGGTCATCGACGGCCCCGGCTACTACTACCAACCCACCGTCCTGACCAACATTCCAACCAACGCCAACATCAGGGAAGAAGAAATCTTCGGCCCCGTCGCAGCCATCTACACCTTCGACACCGAAGAAGAAGCCATCGTCGAAGCGAACGCCACCCCTTATGGCCTGGCCTCCTACATCTTCACTCAGGACCTTGGGCGGGCACTGCGCGTCGCCGACGCGATTGATGCCGGCATGACAGGAATCAACCGCGGACTCATCAGCAACCCGGCCGCACCCTTCGGCGGGACCAAACAATCAGGCCTCGGGCGCGAAGGGGGAATCGAAGGCCTCGAGGCCTACCAGGAAACCAAATACACCGGCATCCAACTCTGACCTGACTGGTCATGTCCGCCCAAACGCTAGAGAAACCATGGACGATTTCGCGGAGTGGAAGAGGCTTTTACGGCTGCCCATCGAAATGCGAAAGGCCGACCAGCGGAACCGTGGATGGCGCGAGGACCCAACGAGATAGCGGTTCAAGATCCTCGGCGTCCCAAAACGGTTGATGCCCACCCGTGGAATGTCACGGCAGGCCGAGATGAGCCGTCTGAAGTGGGTGCATAGGGGTGGCCTCGTCAGGCCGCCTCGAGCTACACCAACTTCGTTCCCGTCAGGCCAAAGCCTGGGTTGCCCGGAGCTCACATCCGGAACTTGATAGGGATACTTGCTTGATGCAGATCGGGGCGGACACCTGTCGGAATCCGCTATTCGGAACCGTAGGTATTCCTCCAAATGGTTCTTTTCGCGTTCAAACCCGGCAGAGTCTACTGCACCGGAAGTGGCCTTTCTAAAGCTGTGAAGGCTGCATTGCTGACCATCCGGGGTGACCACACGCTCATCGGGCTGGCTCGGCCGGACGGTTGTGCCTAGCCCCAGCGGGTGCGTGGGACCGTCCCCCTCTCCTCCAACGAGTGTGAGTAATCAGCGGCCAATAGCCCTGATGCACGGAGCAGTGGCGCATCGGCGCCGGGTTCCTCCCGGGACGCCGCGGACCTCCCAGGAGGGTAGGGTGTCTGCGCACGTATCAATTCTACGCAGGGTAGAAAAAATGTTTGCGAGTCCAAGGTGATTGGTCGTGGGTGTTCGATGAAGTGCTGCGAAGGTGCAGAGTCTTCTTGGGGCCCCTGACATGGGAAAACGCGCAAAAGCATGCCGAGACGGGTTCTCTTCCGTCTTTCTACTCGTCCCACTTGCTGGCCGATACCGATGTTCTGTCGTCGGGTCGGTCGGAAGGTCTTGTCATGATGCTCGTGGTCTTCTCCGCCATGTTAACAAGGAAGGAGGTGCCGCCGTCGTGTTGGATGTTTCATCGTTCTGCCGGGTAGGGTGTGGTCGGATTTTGGTTCGTTCGACGGATGGGTGTGAGTCGTGCCCCAGGGGCCGCCGCCTCATCCCGGCAGGAGGCTCCAAGCGGGCTAAAAGGCTGAGCCTTAGCAGGCGATCTCCAGTGTGTGGCGGCTCCCCTTTTGCTGGTGCCGCTCCGACTGTGCAGAGCAGCTTGGGTCCCCTTTTCGTCGGTGGCGATCGAGCAAAAAAGAAGTGTGAACAATGTCCACACTTTCCACCCCGGACTGGCCGGTACTGCCGTCGGACTGGCCCCGATTCCGCTTGTTTCCGCCACTTCCCAGTGTTTCCAAGGCCAGGAATCGCCTTCGAGTCCCACCTCGGGCACGGCATACCCCCTCGTCAGAGGGGGTTTTTGCTTTAACGTGTTGACAGCTGTTGACAGGAGCCTCTGATGTGGTGCCGGCTGGTGCCTGGCCGCCGGTTGGCCTGTTCAGTTACGGGGGAGCGGGCTCAGGGTATTGGCGGGTTGACCCTCCGCTTGCTCTGAACTGGGTTTATGCGATCCTCTCTTTGGTGCGTCCGGTAGGTCGTGGTTGGCCTACACGTCTTCATGGGTAGGCCCGCGAAACACAACATGATGTAGGGGAATCTTCGTCGGAAGTCCCTGAAGGCTCGTGTCTATCAGGACATTAGGCCCTCGTGTCCGACCGCTTGTGCGATCGGAGGTCCTGTGGATGCTGTGCACAGCTGAATTGTTCGACTGCCCGCATCGCCAATGGCTTAGGAGGTCGACGATGGGGCGCCCTCCATGAGCGCTCGAATCGCGCTGCAGATATCCGATTCGGTGCTCACCAAGTTCTTTTTGATTGGGCGATGGGGACGGTGACGGCTTGGGCCACAGCACTTGTGAGAAAAAAAGGGGCCTCACGCTGGCTCGCCACCTGGCCGGGAAAGGCGCAGACGTGGATGCAGGATCGAATGCTGTCGCCAACTGCGCCGCCGCTGGAAAGTACAGAGCGCTGTGAGGCACCTCGGGGTGAAGGAGCGCGGGGGATTATCCCTGCTTATGGTTCCGCCGACTTTGCAGTCTGTGCCACTGTCACGCTGATGTCGTCTCCAGCTCTGAGGGGTTGGCGGGCGAAGATCCCCTCGTGCGCCAGCACCGGCCGATTGTCTCCAGCAAGTTCGGTGTAGCGCTCTTCGAGTTTTTCTCTTTTCTCGATGCTTCGTTGCCATGCGCGGACAGTCTCCGGGTCTCCGCCGTTCACCTGTTGCCAGCTGCGGGGGCGGTCCTCTTTTGATGGCCCAGGATCGACTCGACCACTCAGGCCTACACGTGGAGGTCTCCTTTTGGCTGCAGAAGAGCAGATGGGGCAGGCGGGATCGTTGGCAAACATCGACGTGAGGCCAGCTTCAAAATCGTGTCCATTGGCGCAACGGAAGTCATAGAGAATCACTGGTAATGCCCTTGCTGTGCCCACCGTATCTGGCTCGTCTGCTCGGACTCGTGCCCGAAAATCATTTCGGCGTTCGTCCGCTCTTGTATTCGCCGCAGCTTCTCTACTGATTCAAGCCAGAGGAGGTTGTTCCACACAACGGCGGCACCAACTGCTGGTGGGCCGAAGGAGTCCCGCAAGTAGACTGCGTCCGAGGTAAAGATCTTGGTCCCGTCCTCCGCCAGGTCGACCTGAAGCGACATTGTTCCCCAAGTGTGGCCGGGGGTGTCTATGACGGAAACCCCAGGGACAATTTCCGTATCGCCCTCGATGGCATCGATGTTGAGACCTTCGAAGTCCGCTTTTAGGTGTCCTCCCAGGTGCGAGCCCATTATTTCCTTGACTCCCTCCAGTTCCTTACGGTTCGCGACGATCTTGGTCTTGCCGTTGTCGAAGAGCCGCGCGTTACCTGCGTGATCAAGATGCAGGTGGGAAAGGATGAGTAAGTCTATGTTCGAGGGTTCAAGGCCGACTTGTGCGAGCGAAGAGTCCAGGAAACCAGATGCGCTGGATGCATCAGTCTTGACCGGAAAGAAATTGTCCATGCCGCTCTCTTGCCAGCGCGAACTCCAATCACGGGGGACGCCGGTGTCCCAGAGAATGCGTCCTTCGGGGTGTTCAATCAGGACTGCATGCGTTGGGATTTCGCCCCACTCACGCTGACGCTCCTTATTGTTGCGGTCCGCGATGATCCTTCCTGGCTTCAACAGGAGCCACGCCATGTCGGCTTCCATCACCCCGGTCTCCAGAACACGGACCTTCAACTGATCTGTCATCGCACTCCATTCCCTAATCAAGGTCACAGCAGTAGATCGCCATACTGTCAGACGATCGGCCGATCATCAAGACTGGCACTTGCACACAAAAGCTATTGCGCGTGACCTGCCTCATACCTATACTCATGGAACAGCTCGTTATGATTGTCATACATTCGTTCTTCATACAAACGAGTTGGTGCGTATCCGTCGCCGGCTGACGTTGAAGTGGCTGTCAGCCAACTTATAAGGAGTTCAGAATGGTCAAAGAAGACCACGATTGCGTTTCTTCTCCCGGCAGCGGGAAGAAACTGGTCAGGCGTGCGGGGTGGGCATTTGCCGTGGCATCGGTCTTGGCGCTCACTGCCTGTGGCGGCGGGGGTAATGACTTTGGTCCGGCGGGTGGTTCTGGGACTTCAACGTCTTCCGAGTCAGCATTGTCATCCCTTCCGCCTGATGCACAGACCGCTTACCAGAATGCTGACGCGTTGACCGGAAAAACGCCCTACGGTGAATCATGGCAGCCCAAGGGGCCTGCACCATGGACCATTGGCTATACAAGTCCCTACGCGGGCAATTCCTGGCAGACAACGGCCATGGACCACCTGATGAAGGATGTAGTTCCGCGGTACCAGAAGGCTGGCCTCATCAAAGAGGTGATCGTCGCCCAATCAGGGGGCGACGACACGGTGCAAAACCAGCAGATCCGGCAACTCGTAGACCAAGGCGCCGACATCCTGATCGCTTGCTGCTCAGCAAAAACCGCCTTGAACCAGTCCATTGAGTACGCTCATGAAAAGGGAGTACCTTTCGTTGCATGGAGTGGGCATGTGGATTCGCCTTACACCGTCAGTGCTGTGACCAACTACCGTCAGGCCGGAAGCGTCTTTGCGAAGTCAGTCTTCGACAAGATCGGTGGCAAGGGCAACGTCCTGGATGTTCAAGGTGTGCCGGGAGCCACAAATGCCATCGATTTCGAAGCCGGGGTTCAGGATGCGCTGAAGGAATACCCCGAGGTTAAGCTTGTAGGCTCTGTAAACGGGATGTGGTCAGCGCCGGTGACAAAGACCGAGGTGCAGAAGTTCCTAGCGACCCACCCAGGCCAGCTCGACGGCATCGTCGCTCAGCCTGCCTCCGCTACCGGTGCCTTGCAGGCACTGCAGCAGTCTGGCCGTCCCGTGGTTCCGATTAACATCGGTGGCGAAACAGGAGCTGCGTGCTATTGGGTGAACCATCCGGAATTCGCTGACACTGGCTACAATATTTGGCCGCCCAAGGGTGAGATGGAACTTGGCATCGAGACCGCAGTCCGGATCCTTCAGCAGCAGGGGCCGAAAATTCAATCCATTGTTCTAAGCGTGTCGCCCATAAGTTACGACGAAGCCAAGGAGGCCCTCGGGTCCAACTGTGATCCTAACGCCGATGGCTGGCTGGAACCTAAGGATGGGTGGCTTACCGGCACCAAGCTTGATGCTTTCTTCGAGAAGCCAAGTGATCCCTTTGCCTGGAAGAAGCCGTAGAAGTCGGGCATGCTCCGCTCCCGAGATAGCTGATCACCGGAAGCGATAGTTACCAAAGAAACAAAACCAAGAAGCTGTCAGATGCGCTGACAGACATCAAAGATGATGGATGGAGAATACGAGAAATGTCTGAGTATGATCTGGTCGTAATTGGTAGCGGTTTTGCCGGGGCCTCCGCGGCTCTGAGCTACTGCGAAAAAGCAGCCGACGAAGGTCGTTCCGGCCGCGTAGCACTGGTCGAAGTTGGAGCAGAAGACGAACGTTCTGGAGGGTCCCGCTGGACCATGGCTTGGCTTCGCGTCTACGAAGACGGCAGGCTCGACGAATCTTGGAAGGACCGAGTGCAGGAAACTTCCAAGGGGCTGGCTGACTTGGAATACTGCCTGGCACTCGAGCGCGAAGTCCCTGGAACCATCAAGTACCTGGAAGCCCACGGGGTCGAGCTGTACCAGCACTGGGAAAACGATGTCGCTCTTGAATACGAAACGGACAAGAGCATCAAATGGCCGGTCGGAGGCGGCCTTCAAATCGTCAATAACCTCCTGGCGCATTTCAAGAAGTTCGATAATTCCGAAATCCTCTATGAAACCGAGGCGGTGAAGCTCAGCATCTCGGATGAAGGGCGTGTTAACGGCGTAGTGGTCCGCGGTAAGGACGGGCTTCTTCGAACGCTCAGCTCGAAGGCCGTCATCATTGCATCGGGTGGGTTCGAGGGCAATCCCGAAATGTTGACTCAGTACCTTGGCAACAACGCTGTCGACATTAAGCCAATCGTTCCAGGGCTGCACCGCAATAAGGGCGCAGGTATCCGCATGGCCATGGACATCGGGGCCGACACCGCTGGACAGTTCGACATGTTCCACTCGGAGGTCGTCGACTCCCGGACCAGTCGCCCTGACTCTGTAATTTGGGGCCACAACTACGGCATCTGTGTCAACCAACAGGGCAAGCGCTTCTTCGACGAGGGCGAAGACTACCTGTTTGCCCACTTCGAACTGCTGGCATACGAAGTCTGGAAAAACCAGAACCAGAAGGCCTACTTCATCACTGATAAGCCAGTCATGGAACGCATGCGTCCAGGCTGGGTCTATGAGACCACCGATTTGGAGCCTGAGGAAGGCGCGACACTGGCTGAACTGGCAGGCAAGCTGGGCCTCAGCCCGGAAGCACTCGAAGCGACCGTTCAGGAATTCAACGCCGCTACCACCGGCGGACCATTCCAACCCGAAATCCTTGACGGGTTGAGCACCCAAGGTCTCGTCCCGCCAAAGTCCAATTGGGCGAATCGGATCGAATCCGGGCCATACTACGGATACCCGCTTGAGGCTAGGATCACGTTCACCTTTGGTGGGCTCAAAACAGACACCGAGGCGCGGGTTATCTCCGGCGGGGGAGTGCCGATCCCAGGCCTTTACGCAGCGGGCGAAATCACGGGATTGTTCTACCACGAGTACCCGCCGGCGACGTCCTCAATTCGCTCCATGACCTTTGGCCGAGTCGCAGGAGCGAACGCTGTGGGCTACCTGAACGAGCTGGAATCAGGCGACGCCTCCGTTTCGGGACCGGCGACTCCACTCGCCAGCCGTGCGGCTGAGGCGGCAGACAGCCAAGGCTCGGCCATCCCCGCAGTGCCGGAGTCCGAAGCTGCGTCGAAGGCTGCTGAGGCAGCCGGAAGCAGGCGGTAGCTGATGCAGGTGAGAGGCCTGCCGCGGGGTTACCTCGCCAAGTCCCCATCCGGGCATAAAACTAGATAACAGGAGTTGGCACGCCTCGGGAACGGGGCGTGCCACTCCCTTTGGGAGGAAGAATGAGTCAACCACGTGTCTTCGACATGCCGCGTATCGAACGAGTCATCGAGGGCGGTGGTGCAATCCAGCAAATTCCTGCCGAACTCGAGCGGCGAGGACTTAAACGCGCTCTTCTCATAACAGGTAAGTCAATCAGCGCCACCCAACCATTCGAGGAGCTCGTCAGCGCGCTGGGAGCCAGAGCCGTAGAGGTTTACAGCAGGGTCGAGGCCCATAACCCAGTCAAGCGACTGGCTGAGCTTGTGGAGATTGCTCGGAACGCACATGCCGACGTCGTGATAGGCGTCGGCGGAGGCTCTGCTGTTGACGCGGCAAAGCTCACCGCCTTGGGAGTGGGGGAGGGTATTCATTCGGAGCAGGACTTCTTGCGCTACAGCATTTCCCACGGGCTGCCGGAGCTGCAGGGTGTCCCGCTTCCTGTCATAGGGGTGCCGACAACCCTATCGGCGGCAGAGTGGAATGGCGTTGCCGCCTTTGTCGACGACACGACCAACACCAAGGAACTCACCAGATACCTCGCCCTTACACCAAGGATTGTTGTGCTGGATCCGGAGCTGTGTGCCTTAACTCCCAGGAAATTGTGGATCACAACCGGTGTAAGGGCCATCGATCATGCGATCGAAATTGCTTATGCCACGAATGCGCACCCGGTCACTACCGCGCTGTGCACTGCTGCTCTCCGCACCCTGGCCGAGGATCTTCCCCTGACGGCGTCTGACCCTCATGACTACGAAGCGGCTCTGCGCTGCCAGCAGGCGGCCTGGATGTCACTGGTCGGAGTTCACAACGTACCAGTTGGGTTATCCCATGCCATAGGCCACCAGTTGGGTGCGGCCGGCGTTCCTCACGGCGTAACGTCCTGCATCACGCTGCCTCACGTTATGCGGTTCTACGCTGAAGCGACCGCAAGCCAACAAGCCACGATGGCCACCGCGATGGCAGCGGCAAGAGGAGCAACGAACGCGATGCCGGCTCCTGAGGAGCTGGAGCTACTCTTCGACAAGCTGGGAGTACCGCGGCAAATCCGTGAATTTGGTCTGAGCCCGGAGGCGTTGGAGAACGTTGTGCGCGCGACGATGGGCGAGGCGGAAGCCGTCATTCGTCAAGCACCGCGACCGGTATCAGCCGATGATGTAAGGGAGCTCTTACAGAAGGCCTATTAGGGAGCGGCATATAAAGCCGAGAACACGTGGTCCTCCTTCGTGGAGCGCAACAGATGCCCAGGCTCGCAATCAGCAGTTCCCGTCGGTCGTCGCGACACCCAAATAATTGGGGCCGCGGCGACCGACCTCTTTAACGTTGACAGGAGGTTGCATAAGCCGGCATACGGCCAGACTGTCCGTTGGTTAGCAGGCTGCTTTGGCACGGTCCGCCGCAGTGCCAAGCGACTTGGGGACTCATTGGTAATCGCGCAAGGGGCACGCAAAAGCCCGGCGGAGTCCCAGCCGGGCTTGAGCGTACTTTCGATCGATGGCGATCATGTCATCGTGCGGGCCCCTATATGGCCTTGATCTCTTCGGCGTCAGCATCGGCGCCCGTGGCTTCGTCGACGTCGGCGGAGCGGGCAACTTCGTTGAGCGTTTCCTGGACGACGCGCATCGCAGCGAGTCCCGCAGGCGCACCGCAATAGGCTGTGGCCTGGACGATTGACTCTACGATCTCGCTTGGTTTTAAACCGTTCCGCAGGCCACCCCGGACATGGACAGAAAGTTCATGGTGCTGGTTGAGCGCGACCAACATGCCGATATTGAGGAGGCTTCGGCTTCGACGGTCAAGGCCAGGTCGCGTCCACACGGCACCCCATACTGTTTCGGTGATGTGGGTCTGAAGGGCTTCACTTTCGGTTCCGGCTGTGCGCTCGAGGGAACCAGTGACGTATGAATCCCCGAGAACCTCCCGGCGTACCTTAATTCCGTCATTCCATAGTTCGCTGTGTTCGTCTGCTTCATACTGGTTAGTCATGTCGGTCCTTCATGTATTCAGTCGATCCCGGGGAGCGGCGCCACTGCCGGAGTTCCCCGGGGCAGAAAGTTGAGTTGGATGTCGGGCGTTAGATTTGCTGTCTGATGTGGGGATTGCGCGCGTAGAAGCCGACGAGGGGCACGATCAGTAGGCCGAGTACAAATTGTTGCGCGTTGTTGTTCAGGCCGTAGCCCACCAAGAGCGAGGTCAAGGCGATCAGGACGAGCACGCCGACGAGAGTGCTGCCATATCCGCCCCTGCCGCCAAGCAAGGAGGTTCCGCCCACGGCAACTGCGGCCACGGTGAGGAACAGGTAGGGATCGCCCACACGCACGAACGCTCCACCAGTGAAGCCGAGCAGGAGTATTCCTGTGGCTCCTGAGAAGAGACCGCTAAGCGCGTAGACAGTGACCCACCTGCGCGGTTCAGAGATGAGCATGAGCCGCGCGGCTGAGCGGTTACCACCTAAGGCGTAGGTGCTCCGGCCAAACCACGTTGAACGCATGATGAAGATCAGGGCAGCGGCGAGAACAAGCCAAATGAGGATGACTGGAGGTACAGGGAGACCCAGCGTTTCTCCGCTCAGCGAGGAAATGTTGGCGAGCCAATCGGGTACTACACCGCTCGTGCCCCCGGCATTCGATGCGCCTGCGCTGGTGAGAACCTGCGTTGCCCCCACCGTGGCGAATCCAACACCCAGCGTCACGATGAGAGCTTGATTCTGGAGATGGAGACTTATGAGGCCGTTTATCGTGCCGACGACGATGCCGAGAACAAGAGTTATCACGATCGCCATGCCTGCCGGTACTCCAGAGCTGATCATGTAGAGGGTCCCGATGTTGGCCGAACCGATCAAGTAGGGAATGGAAAGGTCAAGCCCGCCGAGCAACGCGCAGAGAGTCTGCCCAACCGATGCCAGTCCAAGGAATGCGCCGAGCAGCAGCATGGAGCGAACATTCGAGCCAGAGAGGAAACCTTGTACTGTGGCGGCTCCGACGGCAAGCAATGCCGCCAGCATGATGAGCCCGAGGATGACGTTCTTTTGCCCCGAGGCCTTGGACAGCAGCGGTACCCGGATGGTGCGTTGCTGCGCTTTTACGGTTGTCATGATGCCTTTACCTCCTGGCGCTTGCGCCACAGTGATGGGATTATCACGCTGATCAGAAGTGCTGCGACCAGGATGAGGCCGTACGAGAGCTGCACAACGAATGAAGCCAATGACCCCAGCGAGAACGTGGTCAGAGTGAATGAGATAAGGGTGACGGCGATGGCCCCGGGAATGGAGCCCAATACGCCGCCGCGGCCGCCCGCAAGGCTGATGCCTCCAAGCACCAGGGCCGTGATCGCTGCGAGTGTGTAGGTGCCTCCTTGGGTGGGGTTTCCCGATGCTATTTGACCGGTGTAGGCCAGGCCGCCAGCACCAATCAGCAACCCGGAAATACCGTGGGCGACTACGCGGATCATTGTTACGGGTACTCCGCTGACGAACGCGGTGCGCTGGTTCGACCCCACGAGCCTTAGGTTCGTGAACAGTTGGGTCCTGGTGAATGCCCACCAACCCAATATTGCCGTGATCAGAACTATCGTCATTGGGGCGAGTATCGACCTGCCGGATCCCCATTCAGCGAGCCATCTCGGAGCTTGTCCGCCCGGTTGTGCAAGGATGACCAGGTTGATCCCGGACAGTGCCAGGAATGCACTCAGAGTCACGATCACAGGTTCGATGCGAGCGACCGTAATGACGATGGCCTGGATGATTTGTATCAAGACTCCAATGCCAAGTGCCCATGCGATGACAGCAACGGGTGACCCTATCTGTTGGTCGAAGAGGACTTTGACAAGGGTGACATTGACGAAGATCATCAGCGGACCGGCGGACAGATCGACGCCACTGCCCACCAGGGCCGTGACGGTAATTCCCATCACGACAAGGACCAGAGGTACGGCCGAGACCAGCAGCCCTCCGATTCCGCTGGCGGTGAAGAGGTAAGGCGCGCGTACTTCGCACACGATGAGAAGGACGGCAAGCAAACCCCACGCGGCGAATGCGTAGGCAGATTTGCTGGTGAATCTGCCGAATCGGCTTTGTTGTTTCATTGCTGTTCCACCAGTGCTTTCTCGACGTCGAAGTCTGCTTCAAGGTGACCGAACATTCCGGCAAGAACGCGATCGGAGGTGATGTTGTCGCCGGTCACCCAACCCAGGAGTGCGCCATCGCGGAAAACAGCCACACGGTCGCAGAGCCCGATGAGTTCATCGATTTCAGTAGAGAGATAAATGATTCCGGCTCCTTCCAAGGCGAGATGTTCCAACTGGGCATACAGTTCACGCTTTGTGCTGATGTCGACTCCCCGTGCGGGATCGTTGAGGGCAACAACCTGCGGATCTTGAGCCAGTTCCCGACCGATGAGGACCTTTTGTTGATTACCGCCGCTGAGGGAGGTGATGGGATTCGACGATGCGCCTGACCGTAGCTTCAGGGTTTTGGACATGTCATCAAAGCGCGCGGAGATGGCAGTCCTGTCGATGACGCCGGCACGGCGGTGATGACGGTACAACGGCATTCCGAAATTCTCGAAAATGCTGAGATTTGGGAAAATCCCCTCCTTGCGTCGATCGCCTGAAATATAGGAGACGTTCGCTGCTATAGCCTCTGCCAGGTTGTTAATTGGGTGCTCTGCGCCGGTCCTGGCAGTGGCGGTAACTTCGCCGTTGATTGCCTGTCGGACGCCCGTGAGGGTTTGGAGGAACTCAGCCTGACCTTGACCGTCCAGCCCGGCAAAGCCGACGATCTCGCCACTATGCAGCACAAAGTCCGAAGGCCGTGCTCCCTGCGTTGCCACGAGACCGGCCGCTTGAAGGACGATTTCTGCTGTTCCGCCCTTGGAGACCCTGCGCGATTGAGTTGCCAGGCCGTTCCGCTCCTTGACGCCGGTCATGAGTTCAATGAGGCGGGATTCGGTGATCTCGCTGCCTCTGAGGATGCCGACGTCGATTCCGTCGCGCAGAACCGTTGCACTGTCGGCGAAAGTCGTGAGCTCAGCGATACGGTGAGTAACAATCACGACGCAGACACCTTCGGAACGGAGCCGCTCCATTTGGGCGTAAAGCCGTGCGGCCCCTGATAGGTCGAGCGCCGCGGTGGACTCATCGAAGATCACTACTCTCGGGGAACGGACAAGGGCGCGCGCAATGGTGACCCATTGCCGGTCTGCCAGACTCAGGGTTTCCACCAATGCCGAGGCGTCGACGGGATGGCCCATAAGCTGCTCCAGCACATCGGTTGCACGTCGGTGCTGCTCACTCCTGGACATGCGGGAGCGCCATACGCCCTGCGATCCAATGAAAACGTTGTCCGAAATACTGGCGCCTTCTGCGACGAGGACTTCCTGGAACACGGTCGCGACGCCTGTCTTGAGTGCCTCGGCGGGACTCGACACGTGGTGACCATGGATGTCCACGGATCCTTCGTCGGGGAGAACGATGCCGGACATGATTTTCGCCAGCGTGCTTTTCCCGCTCCCGTTCTCACCGACAATGGCGTGGATTTCCCCAGCACGCGCGGAGAAGCTCGCTCCCCGCAGGGCCTGTGTCTCCCCGAAGGACTTCTTCACGTCCTGGATTGCTACTGCTGTCTCGTGATAGTCGGCCACCATTGCACTCGGGGCCGAATCGAGGTTCAGGTCTTCATTGACCATTATTTTGTCCTTACGGTCGGTATCTGCTTCATCCCTCCTCGGGAAGGAGTGCAGATCACACCAAAAACTGCCCAGTACGATTGTCCCAATGCATTTTTGTCATACAAACAGCTCTTTGCTTGAGTATAGGAGCGGGATGGTGTTAGGGCAATAGACTCTTGGGGTGCGAGAAGATGAACCAGAAGAACGTGACGCGATGACGTGTCGGACAATCCGATCGCCAGTCATTATGGCCGCTCCGGCCCTGACCGTAGTACCCTAGGTCAAGGCATGTTCACGACGGGAGGGGAGGCTGTCATGGAGTCACCACTGGGTTTGAGGCTGCAGCGCGACGACATGTCGCTGCGGAAACTGGCCGAAAACACACTGCGGGACGCTATCTTGTACGGCGCCTTCACGCCCGGGCAAAAACTCATAGAACGGGACCTCTGCGACAGGCTCGGTGTTAGTCGTACCCTCCTAAGGGAAGCGCTGAAGCAATTGGAGGCCGAAGGGCTGATAACCAACGTGGTCCACAAGGGCCCGTCAGTTGCGGTGATCACCGAAGAAGACGCCCGTGAAATTTATGAGGCGAGGGGGCTCATCGAAGGGCACCTCGCGTATTGCTTCACGCTCAAGGCGTCAGACGCCGAAATCGACAAACTCGCAGCCTCTGTTCGGACTCTCCATGAGTCGGACATTGCTGCCAACCAAATAAACGTACTCCAGGCGAAGAACGGGTTCTACGAAGTTCTCTTCGCCGGGTCCGGAAACCACGTACTCGCGCAGATGCTCCAGCAGCTGAACAATCGTGTAACCATGCTGCGTAGGATGACCCTGTCCTCCCCGGGTCGGTTTGACCAGACGGTGGCTGAGTTGGACGAAATCGTTCAGGCGGTCCGTAGCCGAGATGCTGACGAGGCCAGCAGGCTGTGCCGTGCCCACGTTAAGAATGCCGGTGATATTGCGCTTGCCAGTTTCACCACCGCTGATGCCGAAGGTGCGCCCAGCGGGCACTCGGCCGTGGGGGCAAGTTAGTTCGATCCGGGCAGTGTCACTTCCCGCTTCGCTGTAGTCGGGGAGTAGTGGTCGGCCTACTCAGCCGCGCACTTCGGCGCCCGAATCTCCGTCCGGAGTGTCAATCCCCGGTGCGTTTCGTCGTCGCTGACGCGCCCTCCGACGACAGCAGTACCGCATCCAGCAGTCCCGGGAACCTCGCCTGGAGGTCGTCGTTTCGTAGTTTGCTGATACGGGATGTTCCCCGGTAGTGCTGTCGAATGACGCCTGCCTCCCGAAGCACGCGGAAGTGGTGCGTCGACGTGGATTTGCTCACGGGCAGCTCAAATGCGATGCATGCCATGTCGTCGTGCCCCATGGCCAGGTCCCCGACAATTTTCAGGCGGATGGGATCCGATAGCGCGTGCAGAACTGCCTCGAGTCGAATCTCTTCAGGCTCGGGGTGATCCAATAGTCGCGCCTCGGATGTAACTATGGCAGAGCGCATTGTGTCCCTTTCGTTGGTCATCATCAAAGGTACGATACACATCGTAGTTTGACAATATACATACTACGATGCTTATCGTACTTAGGGCCGCTTGCGAACAACGCTGGCTGCCGTCCTCCACGCAGAACCAAGAAGGAGATTTCCTTGAGTAGCCTTTTCGCTCCCCTTAAGCTGCGGGATCTAACAATTCCGAACCGGGTTTGGATGTCCCCGATGTGCATGTACTCGGCCGCTGCCGATGGCCCGGAAACGGGCGTCCCCACGGATTTCCATTTGACCCACTTGGCCAGTCGTGCGGCAGGCGGTGCCGGCCTGGTCATGGTCGAAGCGACCGGTGTCCGGCCGGACGGGCGCATCAGCCAGTGGGATCTGGGGCTGTGGAATGACGAGCAAGAAGAGTCTTTTGGCCGTATAGCAGCAGCAATCCGGTCTTATGGTTCACTGCCCGCTATCCAGCTGGCCCACGCGGGGAGAAAGGCGTCCGTTGACAAGCCTTGGATTTCTGACGGCTACTTAGACGAACGCGACGGCGGCTGGACAGCGGTCGGCCCCAGCCAGGAAGCCTTCCAGGGACTGTCTCTGCCAACGGAGCTGTCCGTCGCCGAAATCAAGCAGCTCGTCACCGACTTCGCCGAATCTGCAAAGCGAGCCCTCAAAGCGGGCTTTGAGGTTGTCGAGGTTCACGGTGCTCATGGATACCTGATCCACTCATTCTTATCTCCGGCGTCCAACAAGCGCACGGATGCCTATGGCGGAAGCTTCGAAAACAGGATGCGTTTTGCGCTCGAGGTAGTGGACGCCGTCAGGACAGTTTGGCCCCAGGACCTCCCGGTCTTCTTCCGTACCTCAGCCACCGACTGGCTAAGCGAGAACGACGATGATCCCCGCGAGGGTTGGACCGCAGACGACACCGTCCGTCTGGCCAAAGAACTACAGGCTCACGGGGTCGATTTCCTTGACGTTTCCACCGGAGGCATCGTTCGGGACGCCAAGATTCCTGCCCGCCCCAACTATCAAGTTCCCTTTGCGGGGCAAGCACGCGACCAAGCTGGAATTGCTACCGGTGCTGTGGGACTTATCACCGACGCCCACCAGGCTGAGGACATACTGAAAACCGGACAAGCAGATGCCGTATTCCTTGGCCGCGAGCTGCTCCGCAACCCGTACTGGCCGCAGCAGGCTGCCAGTGAGCTCGGCATCGAACCCCAGTGGCCCGCACAATATGGCTACGCCGCACAACGTCGCAAGAAGTAGGAAGGTCTCTCCATGAATCACTTGCATAACAAGACCATCATCATCACCGGCGCATCATCAGGCATCGGTGCCGCAGCAGCCAAGGCCTTGGCAGCACATGGCGCGAAACTGGTGCTCGCTGCCCGGGACCAGGATCGCCTCGACGCCCTCGTCGGGGAGATTCGTGCTTCTGGGGGAACCGCGGCAGCGCGTGTCGCCGACGTTACGGATTCTGCAGATATGGACGCTCTGGCCCATTATGCTGTCGAGACCTTTGGTGGCGTCGACATCTTGGTCAACAACGCCGGACTCATGTTGTTCTCCGCCTGGAAGGATTTGGCCGTCAACGACTGGGGCCGGATGATCGATACGAACATCCGGGGGTATCTCAACGGTATCCAGGCTGTCCTGCCCATGATGCTGGAGCGTCAATCAGGCTACATCTTGAACATGGCGTCTGTTGCGGGTCATCAGATCGGCGACTCTGCCGGGGTATACAGCGCAACCAAGTTCTTCGTACGAGCCATCACGGAGAGCATGCGCAAGGAACTCGGAGTGCAACACGGTATTCAGGCCAGCACTATCAGCCCCGGAGTCATCGACACCGGGTGGGCCGACAAAGTGGGCGACCCCGCTGGACGCGCAGCAGCCAAAGAGCTCAATGCACTGGCCATTACCCCGGAGGCTGTGGCCGACGCCGTGGTTTATGTCCTTAACCAACCAGCAAATACCACCGTCAACGATTTGGTGATCTCCCCAACCCGCCAGAATTGGTGACATCAGATGCACCGGGAAGGGGCCGTTCCTTGGAACGGCCCCTTCCCGGTGCAGTTAGTCGCGCTGGTGACGTGGGGTACCTGTCCGCCCTGACGTGAGCGTTAAGCCCAGCAATGCTGTGGCACCGGTCGCCGACGCCAATAGACTGAGCGCACTCACAGGACCGGCGAGGTCGTCACCACAAAAAGCCAACGCCAGTAAACCGGATATCACGGCCCCGGTTGCTGCCACAGACAGCGACTCTGCGGCACTGGTACGACGACGGAGAGACGGAACGGACAGGACCACTGAAGCAACACCCGCACCTATCCCCAGGAAAATCATCACCGTCTGCATGGATCAGCCCCACATTCCTGGTCGACCTGAGCGACTTCCATCCGGCTAAAGCTGAATCCCGGTGTATTTGGTTTCTTGGTAGGCCTCGAGGCCTTCGGTTCCGCCCTCGCGTCCCAGTCCGGAGGCGTTTGTTCCGCCGAAGGGTGCGGACGGGTTGGAGACGAGTCCGCGGTTGATGCCGGTCATACCGGCATCTATGGCGTTTGCGACGCGCAGCGCACGGGAGAGGTTTTCGGTGAAGACGTAGGAGGCCAGCCCGTATGGGGTGTTGTTGGCTTCGTGAATAGCTTCGGCTTCAGTAGCGAACTCGTATATTGCTGCGACGGGACCGAAGATTTCCTCGGTGCGGATGTCTGCGTTTGCTGGGATGTTAGTCAGGACCGTGGCAGGGTAGTAAGAACCAGGGCCCTCGGGAATAGTTCCGCCCGTCAGGCAAACGGCGCCCTTGGCGATGGCGTCGGCAACCAATGCAGCCACCGTATTTACTTGTTTTGCATCCACAAGCGGACCCAGATCCGTGTCGGGGTGTGCGCCGTCGCCGAGACGAGCAGCAGCCATCCGCTCGGTGAAACGGGCAGTGAATTCGGCCGCAATGCCACTTTGCACATAGATGCGGTTGGCGCCGACGCAGGATTGGCCGCCGTTGCGGAGTTTGGCGAGCATGGCGCCTTCGACAGCCTGCTCAAGGTCGGCGTCATCGAACACGATCAGTGGAGCGTTGCCCCCGAGCTCCATGGACGTGTTCATGACGTTCTCGGCTGCTTGGGCCAAGAGCGCACGCCCAACCTGTGTCGATCCGGTAAAGGAGATCTTCCGGACTCGTGAGTCCTTCATAATTGCGGCGATAACGTCGCGGGAATTGGAGGTGGTGATGACGTTGACAACACCGGCAGGGGCGCCTGCTTCTTCGAGAACCCGGGCCAGTAACAGCGAAGTCAAGGGGGTCAGCTCGGCGGGCTTAAGAATCGTTGTACACCCTGCGGCGAGGGCCGGGGCGATCTTCCGTGCGCCCATCGCGAGCGGGAAGTTCCAGGGCGTGATCAACAGGGAAGGCCCCACGGGACGTTTGGAGACGGCGATCTGGTAATTGCCTCCGGGTTCGACGCCGAACTGGCCTTCGGTGTGTATCCGACCGGCGGATTCGGCGAACCAGCGGAAAAACCCGGCACCGTAATCGACTTCAGTCTGGGCTTCCGGGAGAGGCTTACCCATTTCCGCGGTGATCAGTGCCGCGAACTCGTCGCGACGAGCCAGGATTCCTTCGTAGGTGCGAAAGAGGATGTCGGCGCGTTCCCGGGCAGGGGTCGCAGCCCAGGCAGGCTGTGCGTCGACCGCGGCATCGACAGCAGACATGCCGTCTTGAACCGTTGCAGAGGGAACTTCCGCGATGGGTTCTCCAGTTGCCGGGTTTGCGACTGTGAGAGTTGCAGCGTTGCTCGAGGCGATCCATGAGCCGCCGATGGGCATAAGCTTCTCCGGAAATCCAAGCGGGGGAGCGGAAGCAGTTGTGGTCATTTCCATTGAAGTTCTCGTGCTTTCAGCAGATGGGCACTGCCGGGCCCGCTCGGGCCCGGCAAGTGATTGATTGTTGGCTACTTTGACTCGGTGAGTTGTGGGGTGAGCCAGTTTTGGAAGCGGTTGCCGTGGGTGACGGGGTCGATGAGGAGGAGTTTGGTGTTGGGTTCGTTGCCGGGTTCGGTGCGGGTGTGGATGAACCAGGGTCCGTCTTGGGTGAGGGTTTGTTTCAGGGCGAGGGTGAGTTCTTCGGTGTTGTTGGCGCGGAGGACCTTGAGGTCGACGGATTTGGCGAAGCGTCCGAGGTCGATGGTGACGGCTTGGGTGGGGATGGAGGCGGTGGAGGCGTAGACGCCGTTGTCGAGCAGGATGATGACGAGGTTTTCGGGGGCGAGGTAGCCGGCGGTGATGGCTGAGCCGGGGTTCATCAGGAGGGATCCGTCGCCTTCGATGACGACGGCGCGGGTGACGGGGGTGTTTTTGATGGCTTGGGCGATGCCGGTGCCGACGGAGATGGCCAGGCCCATGGCGTCCAGGAGGTAGAGGTGGTTGGGGCGGTCGGCGACGGCGGCCAGTTCGCGGGAGGTCGCGGCGCAGGTCGCGATCACAGGAACGTCCGGGGTGGTCTCAACAATGGCCCGGAGGGCTTCGATGCGTTTCATGCTTTTGCCTTTGCGTCTTTGGGGTCGAAGAATTCCATGAGGACCACGACGGGTCGGAAGGTCATGCGGGCGTGGTTGCCGGCTTCGGCGACGGTCGCGCCCCAGTCCTGGGCCGAATTGCGGCGGTCGACTTGGAACACGGGGATGTTGGTGGAGGCCAGCAGTGCGGGGACGGGTGCGGAGATGGTGTGGATCATGGAGTTGTACTCGCCGAGCCCGCCGCGGGTGTTCGCGACGATGAGCAGGGGCAGGTGGTAGGACACGGCGAAGGTGGTGAGTGCGGTCAGGGCGTTGCCGAAGCCGTTGTCCTGCATGATGATGACCCCGAATTTCCCGGCGAACGGGTAGGCGCCGACGACGCCGATGGCTTCTTCTTCGCGGGAGACGGGGTAGACCAGGGGCAGGTCGCCGTTGGTTTGGGCGGTGAGGACGCCGTTGATGATCGGAGCAATGCTGGCGGAGGGGACGTACGCGACGCCGTCGGGGGCCAGGCGCACGATCGCGTCCACCACTTCGCTGTGGCGGTCCTGGGTGATGGTGGTAGTCATGGGTGGTCAGGCTCCCTTGGGGTGTGGTGTGGTCAGGGTCTGGACGATGCGTCGCAGGCCTTCGGTGAGGTCATCGATGTGGCAGGCGTAAGAGATCCGGATGGAGTGGGTACCACCGTCGGGGTCGAACGCGATCCCCGGAACGACGGCGACGCGTTGTTCCTCGAGGAGTCGTAGCGCCAGTTGTTCGGCTGGTTCGGCGGTCTCGGGTGTGTAGGTGAGGTAGAAGTAGAAGGCGCCGTCGGGTTGGCTGACCGTGACGCCGGGAACGCCGGTGAGGATCTTGAGACCGGCTTTGCGTCGTTCCTGGAATTGGATGCGCATCGCTTCCGCCTCGGGGCCCGCGTGGCGGAGGGCTGCGGCCGCGCCCGGTTGGAGGAAGGTGGGGGCGCAGACGGTGGTGTACTGGCGGACTCTTAGTGCCGGTGTGATGAGTTCTTTAGGGCCGGCGAGCCAGCCGAGGCGCCATCCGTCCATGGCGAAGGCTTTCGCAAAGCCGCCGATGACCAAGGTCCGTTCGCGAAGGTTCCCTACGGCGGCCGGGGACTGGTGGCGGATCTCGTCGTAGACGAGGTCGGCGTAGATTTCATCGGACATCAGCAGCGCGTCGGTCCGTTCCAGGACGCTGGCGAGTCTTTCGATTTCCTCGGCCGTTGCGACACCGCCGGTGGGGTTGTTCGGGGTGCAGAGGATGACCATGCGTGTCGCGGGGGTGATTGCGGCGGCGATCGCGTCGACATCGAGACTGTAATCATTGTCCGCGTCGAGCCGGACAGGGACAGGGGTGGCGCCGGCCAGACGGATGCAGGACTCGTAGTGCGCCCAGGCCGGGACGGGGAAGATCACTTCATCGCCGGGGCCGCAGAAGGCCATCAATGCAAGGAACACCGCTTCGTTCGCGCCGATCGTGACGAGTACTTCGGTGCCCGGGTCATAGCCGGTCCCGCGGCGCTCTTGCAGATACCCGCTGATTGCCTGGCGAAGATCCATCGTTCCTGCGTTAGGGCCGTAGTGGACTTCCCCGCGGTCCAACGATGCAGCCGCTGCGTCCTTGGCTACCTGCGGGGTATCAAAATCCGGGCGTCCGATCTCGAAGTGATACACCTTCTCACCTGCAGCTTCCAACGCCGCAGCCTTATCAAAGATCGCCCGAATAGGCGACGGACCAATATCCCGCAACCGATCAGCAAACCGTCCAAACCGTGTAGTGGTAGCGGTACTCATAGGGATACTCCAATTTCAGGGGATACAGGTGGTGGAATCGAGCCTGCATCGAAAGCAGGCGGTCTTCTTGAATGCAGCATCCCGCGATCCGGACAGGTTCCGAATGGAGTGCTGGGATAGTGTGGTAGACGTGACCAGCAAGCCTCCAACTGCAAGAATGTTAACATTATGAAATCTGACACCACAGCAAATGTCAAGAACGGAACCCTTCGTGCACCCCTGAAACGTCGCGGTATGGCCCAGGATGTCGCGGACCGGATCCGTGACGCGATTCTGGCCGGTGAAATACCTCCCGGGGAGCGGATCAATGAAGTGGAGATGGCTGCGTCCTTATCCGTTAGTCGTGGACCGGTGAGGGATGCCATCGTTTTGCTGCGGCAGGAGGGCCTACTTCAAGGCGACTGGCACCGGGGATCGCGGGTTACCGTCTTTACGCACAAAGACCTCGAAGAGATCTACTCGCTCCGGTACTCGATAGAGTTGCTCGCCGTTCAGCGGCTGATTGCACACCGCACCGAGAGGGATTTGGACCTACTTCAGGTGCGTGCCGAGGACATTGAACGGGCTGCCGCCCTGGGGGATAGGGGCGACATGCTCCAATCGGACATTGCGTTTCATGATGCGATCTACGCCTGTGCCGGTCACGAGAGATTGGAGCAGGTTTGGTTGGGCCTGCGTTCGCAAATCGCGCTGCTTCTCCTTAATCGACAGCAAGGCCATGATGACTACAGGACCCGCATCGGCCCTGAGCATTGGGAAATGTTCCGCGTGATCCGCGACAAGGATGGTGCGAAGGCTGAAGAGCTGGTGCGTGAGCACATCGAGACTGCGTTCGAAAGAATCAAAGCCGACCTCGACAGCAGGGAACGCCTCGAAGGGGCGGGCTAGTCACATGTCCTTCTGAAAGTCCGCCGGTGGACGAAGCCCGGTGCCGGCTTCGTCCAGGTTTGGAGCTCTCTCGGCGGACTTGCCCTCTCAGTGTCTTTGCCGTACAAATGTTAACATTCTTACTTTCGTAACTTAGGTCACATGGGAATTCAGGGAAGAAGCCCTGCACCTCCCGCCACGACCGTCGAGACGAAATATCCCCGAACGAATGGCGAACATGGAACTGCAAAAGTTTGTTGACAGCACTTCTGAAGCTGCTGGTGATGAGAAGAAGGCGATGATCTCCATCCGGGGGGTCAGCAAGCATTTCGGACCTCTGCACGTCCTCCGTGATGTCAATCTTGAGGTTGCCCAGGGTCAGGTTGTGGTTGTCTTGGGTCCCTCAGGCTCGGGAAAATCGACTCTCTGCCGAACTATCAACAGGTTGGAGACTGTCGAAGCCGGCACAGTCGCCGTCGACGGCAAGCCTCTTCCCAACGAAGGCAAGGCGCTGACGCGCTACAGGGCCGACGTCGGAATGGTCTTTCAGTCATTCAACCTCTTTGCCCACAAAACCATTCTCGAAAACGTCATGCTTGCGCCACTCAAGGTGCGACGAATCGGAAAGGCCGAGGCTCAGACGCGGGCAATGGCCCTGCTCGAGCGAGTAGGAATAGCAAATCAGGCGCATAAGCTCCCCGCCCAGCTTTCGGGTGGGCAGCAACAGCGTGTTGCCATTGCCAGGGCGTTGGCCATGGAGCCGAAGGTGATGCTTTTCGACGAACCTACCTCGGCTCTTGACCCGGAAATGGTCACCGAAGTACTGGATGTCATGACGTCGCTGGCACAAGGAGGCATGACGATGCTCGTAGTCACGCACGAGATGGGCTTCGCTCGACGCGCCGCCGACCGGGTGGTGTTCATGGCCGATGGTCAGATCCTCGAGGACACAACCCCTGACCGGTTTTTTGACAACCCAACCACCGAGCGGGCCAAAGAGTTCCTCGGCAAGATCCTCAGCCACTGACAAGCCACCCCAATCTAGAAAGCAGCACATCGTGAAGCTCAAGTTCCTGGCCATTCCGGCCGCAGCGCTGTTCCTTGCCAGCTCGATCGCCGGTTGCTCCGGTGCATCCGACAAAGCGAAAACAGTTGAAGCAAGCGCTCAATCGGGCCACCTCACCATCGGTATTTCCTTTGATCGCCCAGGGCTTGGAATCAAGACTCCGGACGGATCATTCAAGGGTTTCGATGTTGACGTTGCCAAGTACGTCGCCAAGAAGCTTGGCGTTGAGGAGTCTTCCATCACCTGGAAGGAAGCGACTCCGGCGCAGCGTGAGAGCCTGATCCAGAACGGGCAGGTGGATTATGTGGTGAATACCTACAGCATCAACGACGCCCGAAAGGAGAAGGTCGCCTTCGCGGGGCCCTACTTCCTGGCTGGCCAGTCGCTCCTGGTTCGTTCTGACTCCACGGACATCACGGGCCCGGAGTCCCTGAATGGGGGCAAAAAGTTGTGCTCGGTGACCGGTTCCACACCAGCACAGAACATCAAGAAGAACTACAGCAAGGACGCGCAGCTTCAGGAGTACGACACCCCTTCCGCATGCGTTGAAGCCCTGAAGAGCGGCGCCGTTGACGCAATGACCACGGATGATATTCAACTTGCCGGTTACGCAGCTGCCAATCAGGGAAAGCTGAAGCTTGTTGGCAGTACCTTCAGCAAGGAGAACTACGGCATTGGTCTGAAGAAAGATGACACCGCGGGCCGTGCCAAGATCAACGACGCCATTCAGTCCATGATCGACGACGGATCGTGGGCCAAAGCGTTTGAGAGCAACGTTGGACCGTCCGGTTATGCATTGCCCGCCACGCCAGTGGTAGACCGCTACTAGTCGGGGCAGCCAGACAAGAGACTGGATATTTAACATGAACATCCTCAACGAATACGGGGATCAGATCCTGGCGGCCTTCCTGATCACCCTGCAACTCACGGCGCTGTCGGCACTGGGCTCGTTGGTATTGGGCACTGTACTGACTGCCATGCGGGCTTCACCCATTTGGGCGATGCGGACGCTTGCTACCGGGTACGTGAACATTGTCCGGAATACCCCTTTGACCCTTGTGGTGCTTTTCGCATCGTTCGGATTGGCGCAGCAACTCGGCATCACCTTGGCAGATCCAAAGTCCCCCACATCCATCACAGACAGTTCGTTCCGGCTGGCTGTCCTGGCCTTCAGCCTGTACACGTCGACGTTCGTATCCGAAGCGCTAAGGTCCGGTATTAATACGGTCCCTCCCGGCCAGTCGGAAGCAGCCCGGTCGTTGGGCCTGAACTTTATGCAGGGATTGGGCCACATCGTCCTGCCGCAGGCCTTCCGGGCGGTCATTGCGCCTTTGGGCAGCATCCTCATTGCGTTGACCAAAAACACAACGGTTGCCTCCGTCATAGGTGTGGCTGAAGCCGCTCTTCTGATGAAGGAAATGATAGAGAACACCTCCGCCCTCATCGTTGTTGGGCTGATCTTCGGGGCCGGCTTCATGTGCCTGACTCTTCCGACCGGCGCGGCTTTCGGATACCTAAGTAGGAAGTTTGAGGTCAAGCGATGAGCAACACTCGAGCGCCCATCAACAATCTGTATGACGTCCCCGGGCCCAAGGGGCAAATTCTGAATGTCCTCATCAGCGCTCTGTGCGTCGTTGGGCTGGCAGCGGCCGGATGGTTCGTGGCGTCAGCCCTGGCAGACAAGGGTCAACTGGCGCCGGAGAAGTGGCAGCCATTTCTCACGCCGGAAATGTGGCAGACGTACCTTCTGCCCGGGATTGTGGGAACGCTCCAGGCTGCGGTGTTTGCCATAATCCTCGCCATAATTCTGGGTATCCTGCTCGGCGTCGGACGTCTCTCCGACAATCGGTTCGTGCGCTACGCGTGCGCCGCCGTGGTGGAGTTCTTCCGGGCAATTCCGCTGCTGATTCTGATGATTTTCTGCTTTCAGCTCTTCGCCGACTACGACTTGTTCCCGTCAACCGATCTGGCAGTTGCGGCAGTGGTTACCGGCCTTGCTCTGAGCAACGGGGCCGTGATTGCAGAGATTGTGCGCGCAGGAATCAAAGCCATTCCGCGAGGCCAAGGGGAAGCTGCTGTGGCTCTTGGGCTGGGCAGTGGACAAACCCTCCGTATGATTCTTCTGCCCCAGGCAATCACGGCAATGCTCCCGGCAATCGTCGCTCAATTGGTTGTGGCGCTGAAGGACACTGCGCTTGGTTACCAAATCACCTACGTGGAAGCAGTGCGGCAAGGAATCCAGGCCGGCTCTGCGTATTCGAATTACATACCGGCGCTGGTAGTGATCGCGCTTGTGATGATTGTCATCAATCTGGGACTATCGCGACTGGCAACGTACATTGAGCTTCGACTCCGAAGCGGCCGCAAGGCCCCCGCCGAGTCAAAGGTTGGCGACGTCCTGGTTCCCCAGACCTAGATGCGGGCGATCATCCGTCAGGATGCTCGTTGCCTCAGTCCGGAATTGCGTTCAGCCGCAATGACGACACTCAGCAAGCCTGGAAACAGCGATTCCATAACGCCGGTCCGAAGCGTGTTGAGAATCGCCGTTCCCTGATAGTGCTGTTCTATGATTCCCGCCTCGCGAAGCACGCGGAAGTGATGGGTGGACGTGGACTTGCTCACGGGCAGCTCAAACGCGATGCATGCCTGGTCGTCATGGCCATCGGCCAGTTGAGTTACTATCCGACGCCGGATGGGATCGGCCAGCGCCGACAGCACGCCATCGATGTGAATCGCGTCGGGCGTAGGGTGGTCCAGAGTTCGCATGCTTCGATTATCCAAGAAGTTCGAGGACCTGGCGATTTACAAATCCTACGCTTGTCGTACTACGATAAATATCGAACTTAAAGTGAAGGGAGACGCACATGAAGGTGTTCCAAGTAGGCGCAGCCGGGGGAGTAGGCCGACGTCTGGCCCAGCGCCTGAGCGGCCGCGGTGACACCGTCACGGGAATGTTTAGGAATCCCGCTCAAGCTGACACCGTTGCCTCCAGTGGCGCGACGCCCGTAGTGGGAGACCTGATTAAGGACTCCATTGAGGCGTTGGCCGGAAAGTTCAAGGGACACGATGCCGTCGTCTTCTCTGCGGGCGCCCATGGCACCGGGATGGACCAAACCACCCTCATCGACGGCAAGGGGTTGGAGAAGGCTGCCGATGCGGCCGCCCTCGCTGGAGTGTCCCGTTTTGTCCTGGTATCTGCCTTCCCGGAGTCAGGGCGGGGTGAATCGGTGAACGAACGTTTTGAGCACTATATGCGCACGAAGAAGACAGCAGACGTCTACCTCACGCGCACTGATCTGGATTGGCTGATAGTTCGCCCGGGGCTTCTGACCGACGCCCCAGGAGATGGGCGGGTAACGGCCGGTCCTGCGATTGAGTACGGAGACATTCGACGCGATAACGTCGCGGCGTTCATTGACGCGGCGCTTCATAACTCACAGCTGAACCGGACTATCGTTGAGCTAACTGATGGCGATACCGCGGTGGCAGAGGCTGTGTCCAGGCTGGTTGGCTAACAGGCAGACACGCCTTGTCCAAAGGTCGGGAGGGGGGTACGCGAATCGCGTGCCTCCCTTCCTCGTGTTCACTCATGAATTCACGGGTGCCCAGGCTTACGGGTCGACTCCATGGCAATGAGTGCGGCTTCCGCGGCGTTGGATGCATGTACTTCACATGCTCGCCGGGCCGCCTCGGGATCTCTAGTGATGGCAGCTGACGTGGTGATGTCCGTCAGCTCGGACAACATGTGCGGACTCCGCCCAGGGGAACTCGTTGAGAGGGCCCGAAGTACTTGAGTGCGGGCATTGATTTGCCGAAGCATGCCCGAGATTTCCTTGTTGCCAGCACCAGCCAGAAGCACTTCATAGTAGCTATCTTTCGCGGCCACCAAGTGCTGCGCACTGCCAGCTGACTCTGCTCTTCGGATGTCAAAGAGTCTCGCCACGAGTTGCCCACGCTGAGCTTCTGTGGCTCGCTCTGCGAACAGGCTTCCGGCGAGCGATTCCAAAGCGCCGCGAACTTCATAGAGACTTCGGGCTTCGGTGGGCGTGAGGGTTGCAACTTCGGGCCCGCGGTTCGGCACCGTCACTACCAACTGCTCGGATTCCAGCTGCCGCAGTGCTTCACGAACCACTGTCCGGCTGACGGAGAACTTATCGCAAAGCGCAGTCTCCACCAGCCTCTCTCCAGGTTTGTACTCGGAGGTAACGATCGCCCGCCGAAGGGCGGCAACCACCTCTTGGCGCAATGGCGCGGCTGTTCGCTGGATTGTTTCCGAAATCATTCTCGCCCCTCGCGTGCTGAATACCAGTACGAACGAAAAAACCGGGGGAGGCGGTGAGCCTCCCCCGGTTCTGTTCGACTAGGCCTCGTACTGGTGGTAAACCTTGGCGATGATCTTCCAATCGCCGTCCTGCTTCAGCAGGGTGTGGAAGTCGGTGTAGTCAGCACCAATGGCGTCATTTTCCATGTCAACCTTCACCACGGCAGTTGTCTGGGTGATGCCGATGATGTCCACGCGGGTCTTGACATCAGGAGCCGCGCCGTTGTCGGCGACGAAGTCGTACAAGTTCTTGATGGGGCCGCCCAGAAGCTGGCCGTTGGTAAAGCCGTACATGGTGGCGTCTTCATGAAAGGCTTCTGCAACGCCTTCGGGGCTGCCAACGCGCAGGCCTTCGACATACTTCTGAACGGTGGTGACGATCTGGTCATATTCGTCGGTCGGGACGACCTTGAGGTTCTTGGGCATGGTTTCTCCTTATGACTTATCGAGCGCCTCGGCACCCGAGGGTTTGTTTGGTTTAGGAAACGCTTTGGGTTATCGCTTTCGAATCACGACGGTTTTGTTGTTGGTGTGCGAGGCCAGGCCTTCATCACCGTGTTCGACGCTCAGGCCGGACTGTTTGTGGCCGCCGAACGGCGCATGATCCGGGTGGCTCTGGCCTTGATTGACCCAGACGTTGCCGGAGTCGATGCGGTCCGCCACGGCCAGTGCCCGCTCTTCGTCTCGCCCCCAGATGGTGGCACCAAGGCCGAAGATTGTGGCGTTGGCGCGCTCGATGACGTCCTCGACGTCGTCGTACACGAGTACGGGTACGATCGGTCCAAAAGGTTCCTCCTGGACGATGCGGCTGTTTTCGGGAGGGTTGTTGACGATGGTGACTGGAACGAAGTTGCCATCCAGGGACTCGTCGATGGTGCCTCCGACTGGGACGTCGTACCCATGGCGGCGAGTGTCTTCGAAGAGGTCACGAAGCTTGTCGTACTGCATGCGGTTGTTGATGGGGCCAAGATCGCTGGTGGGATCCATGCCGTCGCCGACCTTTTGCGTTTTGGCATAGTCCACGAGCGCGTTGACGAAGTCTTCATGGAAGGAACGGTGTACGTAGATGCGCTTGGCCGCGATGCACCACTGTCCCGAGTTACCAAAGGCGGCGTTGAATACCTGCGGCACGGCGTCCTGCCAGTCCGCGTCCGGGAGTAGGATCGCAGGATCATTTCCACCCAGTTCGAGAGTGACCCGCTTGATGGTGCCGGCGGCTGAAGCCATAATCTTGGTCCCGGTTTCCGTGGATCCCGTGAAGGTGATCATCCCGACGTCGGGGCTCTCGGTGAGGATCTGCCCAAGTTCGTTGCCGCCTGTGACGATGTTGAAGACGCCGGGAGGGAAGACCTGGGCTGCCAGCTCCCCGATCCGCAATGCGCAGAGCGGGGTATAGGGAGAAGGCTTGAGAACTACGGTGTTGCCGGTGATCAGCGCGGGGACGGTCTTCCACAGAACGTGGAGGTAGGGATAGTTCCAGGGGATGATGGCCCCCACGACACCGAGCGGTGAGCGGCGAAGTTCTACGCGCTTCTCATCGTCCTCCACCAGAACCTTGTCCTCCAGCCTCGACTTGGCGGTGTTGGGGATCCAGGGGTTGGCAAGGTTAACTTCGAACGTCGCCTGATTGTGTCGTGGCTTGCCCTGCTCCAGTGAGAGCAAGGTAATGAACTCCTCTTTGTGGACCTCGAGGGCCTCGAAGAATTCGACGATGATCGCTTCGCGCTCGTCCGCGGTCAGCGCAGCCCACGCGGGGAAAGCCCGCTTGGCGGCGCCGATGGCGCGTTCCATGTGTTCCCGTGTGCCCTGGGGTGCGGATGCGAGGACCGAGTTTGTGGCTGGGTTGTAGACGTCAAAATGATCCTCAGTCTGAACGATGTTGCCATCAATGAGCAGTCCGTAGGGTCCGTTGAAGTTCGGGGGCGTGATGGTACGCGCGCCCTCTGTGATGGAAACTCCCATGTGATCTCTCCTGTCGTGCGGCGGCTTGCCGTGGAGCGGTGAACGAATCGAATGCTGAAACAGATTCATGTTTCAGTTTAGGGGCAGGGACTTGGGCTTGCAAGACCTTTTGCCAAATTCTGAAATGCGATATTGTTTCAGTTTAGGGTGTGATGATCGACACGATGGCAGTGCGACCTCCCCTGAAGTCCCTTACCAATGAAGCTCAAGGAGCAGACATGAAACTCGACGGACAGTGCCTTTGTGGTGAAGTCACCTACACGATTGACAGCGAGCCGAAGTTCACGGCCTTGTGTCATTGCACCGATTGCCAGCGTCAGACAGGTGGCGCGTACTCGCTGGTCATCGGAGTTGACGACGAAAAGCTGAAAATCACGGGCGACGCGGTGAAGACGTTCATTACCGTCGGCTCCGAGCACGAGACCAACACCAACCGTTCGTTCTGCGGGGAATGCGGTTCGCCAATTGTTGGGCGCATTGACGCGATGCCTGGATTGGCCTTCGTCAAGGCGGGAACACTCAACGACACGTCATGGCTCAAGCCGACAGTGGAAGTCTGGTGCCGGTCCGCGCAGCCATGGGTTGAGGCCCTCCCGGGTGCGGAACGTTACGACGGCGACATCCCGGCCTGATTCGGGCCTGCGCGCGGAAGGGCGCGCAGCATCGGGGTTGGGTGGATCGCTTCTTGGAGGCGGGCCATCCAGCCCCCTCTTCTTTTCTCGAAAGGAACCAAGGAATATGACGTCCATCGCGATTTCCCTCGGCGCCAACAGCATCGCTGATCGGCAGGAAGGACCCCTGACGGTCGCGGCAGCCGAGGATTGGATCCAGCGCTCCTGCTTCACGTCCGGCCCGGCCGGGCGCATCGGACTCGAGCTTGAGTTGCTCATGGGGCGAATCGGAGATCCGTGCCTGCAGCGTCCGTTTGCAGACGACAACTATCGGTGTTTGTTCTCGGAACTGCGTCGTCTGGACGTTGCCGGAAGTCTTACGCTCGAGCCGGGTGGTCAGCTTGAGCTCAGCTCGCACCCCGAAGCCTCTTTGCAGGACGTCATCTTGTCAGTGCATGGCAGCTTGAAATTGTTGCGGGAGCAGGCTGCCGATCTGGAGGCAATTCTGGTAGGTGCCGGAGTATCACCCCATCGGGAACCCAGGCGGATTACGCAAGCCCCCCGCTACGCTGCCATGGAAGAGTACTTTGAACCGTGGGCGCCGGCGGGTAGCACCATGATGTGTTCCACCGCGTCAGTGCAGGTCAACGTTGAGGCGGGCGCGGATGATCTCGAAATCCGTCAACGGTGGAACCTCCTGTATTCAATGGGGCCAGTGCTCGCAGCGACGTTCGCGAACTCCGGTTGGATCGGTGGCAGACGCAGCGGTTGGAAGAGCACACGGCTTGCGGCCTGGCTCGCTCTGGACCCGGCCAGGACTGGCGTACCGCATCTCAGTGCTGCCCAGGATCCCGGGGTGTCTTACGCTCGGTGGGCCTTGGACGCCCCCTTGATGATGATTCGCCGTGAAGTAGGGGAGTGGCATGCCCCCGCCGGTCTGACGTTCCGCGATTGGCTCCGTCTAGGGACAGCGGTGGTACCGGACCGACCACCGGCAAATCTTGAGGATTTGCAGCAGCACTTGAGTACTCTATTCCCCCACGTTCGGCCCAAAGGGTATTTCGAAGTCAGATACATCGATGCACAGCCCGGCTGCTGGTGGGCTGTTCCTGCTGCTGTGGTCGCTGCGCTCATCGCCGATCCTGCGACCTCTGATCAAGCGCGCGGGATTTGCGTCGGCTCTCCGGGTTGGGAAGTTGCTGCCCGGTTTGGGATGGGAGACCCGGCAATAGCCACTCGGGCTGTGCAGCTAATGGCGTTGGCCGCCGACCGGCTCAGGCTTGACCCTTCCACAGCGGGAACAGCCCGCCAGGTTGAGGAGTATACCGAGAGGTGGACTACCCGTGCTCTTTCGCCGGCGGATGATCATCCGTCCGAGTGGTCGTCCCGCAGACATGGTTGTGGACTGGACAACGGCACTTGCTAAATCAGGCCGAGGTCCGTGGCAACGATGACGGCTCGCGTCCTCGTCGTCGATGAGAGCTTGCCTCGCGCGTTCTCCATGTGCGTAGAAACCGTGCGCGGTGAGAGAAAGAGTTCGCTGGCTATTTGGGTGTCCGTCAGGCCCCTCTTTACCATTCGAAGGATCTCCAACTCACGCGGAGTAAGCCCCAGGCTGCGGCTCTGCCTGGCTCGTTCGACCATATCTGCAAGTACCGGTCGCAGGGCCGTCAACATGGGTGCCGTGAGTGCAGGCCAGGCCGCGCGATCAGTGCTGATGTTGCAAGTCCCGACGATTTCCCCCTTCACTGTCAGGGGCATCGTGACGCCGTTTTTGAAACCTTCCGGGCCGAAATGCAAAAGCGCGGGCGCTGAGGCTCGGTAGCCTGGCAGGTTATCCCAGTCATAAATGGTGGACTCATCCCGCAGTGCTTGCCTGGCAGCTTTGTCGTGGAGAAGCAGATCCCGGGTGATGTAGTCCACCACGGCGTCACGGTAGCCTGAGCTGCCGACCGCGATATGAGTGTGCGCCAAAGGATCCACATACGTCAGAAGGATCGCTCCCGCACCGCTTTCGAAGCGAACGAGGTCGAAGTATGCATTGCGTCGGCGAATACTATCGTCGCTTTGAAGGTCCTGCAAGATGAGAACCCGGGACGCGGAGTCCATGTGGCCTCCATGGTTCGTAGGAAAAAGCTCACGTTAGTTGTCAGATCAAACCAACGACGACAAAGACCCGGGGCAGCTGGCCTGTCGGGGTTCGCATGGAGTGGTCGCACTTTGTAAAAGCGATCCGCATCACAAATATACGTGAAATCACCGATGGTGGCCAGAGCGCGGCGTTCCTAAGCTGGGTCTACTCCCCAGGAAACCCAACCCTGCGGACCCACAATCCATCCCTCAGGAGCATCAATTAATATGCATCTCAAACCAGCTCTCATCGCAGGCGCCGCCACCTTGGCCCTGGCGTCTGCAGCCGCGCTTTCGGCCTGCAGCGCCCCAGCCTCCAGTTCGTCCAATGCTGAGTGTTCAAAGACGTACACCATCGGCTTCAGTCACCCGATCGGGGAGGCCGAGGTGATTAAGGCGTTGAAGTCACTGGCGAAGGACTACTCCACCAAAGTTGGTTGTGTGGACCTGCTTCTGGACAACACCACCGGAATGAAGCTTGAAAGCCAGCGCGCCACAGTTGAAAGCTGGGTGACGCAACACGTTGACGCTATTGTGCTTTGGCCTGTCGACTCGACGGCTTTCGCAGGTCTCCAGAAGCAGGCACAGAGCCAAGGCACTAAGTGGCTAACATATCTGACCAGCATGGACGGACAAGATGGCAGCGTGGGCTTTGACAACAAGCTCCAAGGAGAGCAGATCGCGGCCGACGTCACAACGTGGATCGAGAAGAACTATCCCAACGGCGGTGCAACAGCCGCGGTCAGTACGTTGACCACGCTGCCACCTTCACGCCCCAGATACGAGCTTCCCATCAAGGCAATCGAAGCGGCCGGACTCAAAGTTGTTTCTGAACAAAACTGCACAGATCAAGCCTGCGGACTGCAAATTGCCGAAGACGCCCTCCGCGAGCACCCCGATTTGCGCATCTTCATTGGGCTCAGCGACGAGTCCGCCATTGGCGCGATGAAGGCCTTCAAAAACGCTGGTATCGACCCAAACACCGTCTACATCGCTGGCCAGGACGGCTCACCGGAAGGTCTGGCCGCGGTCAAGGAAGGCGGCATGTACCGGGCAAGCTCCGCCATACCCATGGACGCCCTTGCAGCCTCCATCGTAGACGCTGCCATGGCCGCGGCAACAGGCAAGGGTGAGGCCAACCTTGTCACTCCGACAGTTCTGGCAAAGGCCGACAACCCGCAACTTGTGGCTGATCTCATCGGGAATTTTGAGCGTAAGGGCCAATGAAATGCTTCGGGACGCTTTGATTCAGGAAGATGCTGGGAATTTCGGCCTGGTGCTATCAGAAATCCGCAAATCGTATGGAACAAATCACGTGCTGCGGGGCATTGATATGAATATTCCTGCCGGCACAGTCCACGCTCTTCTCGGTGCCAATGGTGCCGGGAAGTCCACACTCCTGGGGTGCCTCAGCGGAGCCACGAGTCCCGACGACGGTGAAATCATCATTGGGGGACGCTCATACCGTGGGCTAACGCCTACGCAGGCCTTTGAAGCTGGATGCGCCATCATTTACCAGCACTTTCAACTCATCGGTTCGCTCTCCGTCGCGGACAACATATTTCTTGGCCAAGAGCGTCGGACCGTCCTCGGTGCAGTGGATACGCGCCGGCAGGAGCGTGAAGCACTGACCATTCTTGAATCTCTGGACGTGGACATAAGCCCCAGAGCCTTGGTCGGTTCACTTTCAGTAGGCGAGCAGCAGATCGTGGAAATCGCACGGGCGCTGCGTCGGAAACCGGACCTCCTCATTTTGGATGAGCCAACGGCAGCCCTCGGCCCACATGAGGTGACGGCCCTGATCCGGCTCGTGCGCCGGCTGGCCACGACGCAGGGACTCACTGTTATCTACGTAACGCACCTGTTGAACGAGGTGTTGCAGGTAGCCGACGCTGTGACTGTCCTCCGAGACGGCCGGGTGCACTGGACCCGGGATCGCCTGGACCTCGAAATGAAGGACCTGGTTGATGGCATCTCTCCAGGGAGCTCACTTTCCGGAAGGGCATCAGACTACGCACCCGGCGAGCCGTTGCTGAAGCTGGAGGCATTCCAGTGCTCCTTCACGGGGCCTTTGACGACGACAGTACATGCCAACGAGATTGTCGGACTGTTCGGGCTGCTGGGCTCGGGGCGGACGAACCTTCTGGAGTCTCTGGCAGGGGTAAGGAGACCCGTCGGAGGGAACGTAAGTCTGTCGCGGACGTCCCGTGCAGCAACGCGGTCCAAGTCTCTGAGGGCAGGCATTTCCTTGGTGGCTTCTGATCGAAAAGAACAGTCGCTCTTTGGCAGCATGACCGCTGAAGAAAACGTACTGCTTCCCCATTACCACCAGCTCTCGCGCGGATTTCGGAGCCGTGGCCGCGAACGCGCGGCCTTTCTTGAGACGGCCGGGAGGATTCGGCTGAGTCCGATGTCTCCAAGGAATCCAGCGGAGTCCTTTTCAGGGGGAAATGCCCAAAAGTTGGTCGTTGGACGTTGGGCCGGTGAACTTGGCGATACATCGGTTCTGCTCCTGGATGAACCAACTCAAGGGGTGGACATCGGATCCCGGCGCGAGATCTACGAATTACTCCGCGAGTTTGTCTCTGGTCCTGAGCGGTGCGTGATCTTCGCGAGCAGCGAACCCGAGGAAATCCTCGCGCTTGCCACCCGTGTCTTCGTTCTGGTGGACGGAGTGCCCAGGGAGATCGCCGCCGAAGACATTACAGAAAACAACCTACTGTCAGCTGCCCAAGGCAGTCTTGGCGAAGCGGAAGGAACAGCAAAGTGACTACGTTGGAATCCACCACCATGAGTCCCTCGAGTATCAACGTAGAGACCAAACAGCCCGGCGTTGCCGGCAAGAAGCTAGTTTTGCAGGGCATCAACTGGTTCATGCCGGCCGCCACTCTTGGTCTCATGGTGTATTTCTCTCTCGCGACCAAGTCTTTCTTTACTGGCGGCAACCTCTTGGCAGTACTAACGCAGAATGGACCGACCTTCATAGTGGCCGTGGTGGCTGCAGTGTTGCTGATGGCCGGATTCGTAGATCTGTCCGTCGGTTCCACGTTGGCCTTGGCCGGAGTGTGCTCCGGGCTCACTTTCCTGGGTTCTGGTCTCATCCCCGGACTCTTAGTCGGAATTGCAGTAGGTACTGCAATAGGCGCCATCAACGGATTGCTGATTGGATGGCTGGAACTGTCTCCCTTGGTAGTAACGCTCGGAATGCTCGCGGCCACTCGGGGTGTGGCTCAGTATCTCGCCCCCGATTCACTCTACGGTTTTCCGTCTGATGTCAATGTCCTGGGCAACGGCTCCATTTTCGGTGTGTCGTACCTGGGCCTTGCAGCGCTGTTTGTCATCGGCGCGGCTTTGCTCACCATGAATCGTTTTCCTGTTGGCCGCAAAATCATCGCAATTGGAGTAAATGCCAGGGCTTCATACCTTGTAGGCATCCCGGTCAAGCGCCTATCGGTGCTCCTCTACGTTGTAGTAGGACTGGCGGCCGGTATTGCCGGTGTCCTGCAGGTGGCGAGACTGGATAGTGCCCCTTCAGGCACCCTCGGGGTGGGATTTGAAGTGACTGTTCTGACGGCTGTGCTACTGGGTGGTGTCCCGTTCAACGGTGGTCGTGGAAGCGTGCTTCGCGTCGTTCTCGGAGTTTGGCTCATTGCCATCCTTAAGAACGGCCTAACACTTCTTAACCTTGGGCCGGAGATCGCGGGAATTGTGACCGGCAGTGTCCTGGTCCTGGCCGCCGGCCTTGAGGCCATTCGCTTCTGGGTTCAACGGTCCAAGTGACGCGCGCCAAATGATGCGCCACAGCTAAATCAAAAAGTCCTAAATCTAAGGAGAAACTCATGGACCACGGCATCGCTGAAGACATCCCATGGATGAGCGCGACGCACATTAGGGAGACGGTGCGTCGTCAGGAACTTTCCCCTATCGATATCGCTACGTCGATGTCGGACCGCATCAGGGCAGTGAATCCGCAATTGAATGCATACGTCACCTTCGACGAGGAACAAGTCCACACGGACGCCGAACGTCTGCAGGCACAGGTGGACTCAGGTTCAGAGCTTGGGCCGCTTCACGGCGTCCCATTCGCAGTCAAGGAACTCACCGCAATGAGTGGACTGCCGGCAACGTACGGCTACTTGCCGTTGAAAGGCACAGTTGCTAGGCACGATGCTGCCGTCGTCAAACGACTCAAAGCGGCCGGGGGGTTGTTTCTGGGGAAAACGAACATGCCTGAAGGCGGCTATTACGGAGGGACGGACAACCATCTCTACGGGCCCACGCACAATCCCTGGAAAAGGGGCTACTCGGCTGGGGGGTCCAGCGGGGGCTCGGCCGCTGCTGTGGCTGCAGGTTTGACCCCTATAGCGGAAGGGAGCGATGGTGCGGGATCGGTTCGGATCCCGGCTTCAATGTGTGGTGTTGTCGGTATGAAACCAACCCATGGGCTCATCCCACAGACAATCCTGGGCGGTCGTTTCTATACCTGGATCTATCATGGGCCGATTGCCCGGACAGTGGCCGATGCTGCGCTCATGCTCAATGTCATGGCTGGCCCGGATGACGAAGACCCAACCAGTCTTCCGGATATGAATATTGACTTCACCGAGGAGATCAAGAAGCCGATCGATGGCCTGCGGATCGCTTGGTCCTCAGATCTCGGCCTTGGCTACGTGGATCCGGAAGTCTCGGCGATCTGCAGGTCTGCCATGGACGCGTTTGATGAACTTGGTGCGGTGGTTGAAGAGGCTACTCCGTCGTGGCGCGGAGCCCAGGAGGCGATGTGGAACGGCGTCTGGCTTCCCGGATTTGCGAGCCAGGTAGATCTACTGGACTGGCAGGGAATGACGGGGCAGGTGGATGACAACCTTCTGGAGATCATGAGGCAATGCAAGACGCTGAATGGAGAAGATAAGGGTCGGGCTGACCTGTACCGCGGTCAGATGTGGCAAACCTTCAGGGAGTTCATGTCAGGTTTCGACCTCTTGATTTCTCCGACCCTGACTTCAGCGGCCTTCCCGCTGGAGCAGTTCGCGCCCAGCTGGCTTGAGGGTAAGCCGCTAAGGGAGCAGATCCTCGGATGGTTGCTCACGTATCCATTCAACATGATGACGACGCCATCCATCACGGTGCCCGCAGGATTTACATCCGAAGGGCTGCCCGTTGGACTGCAAATTGCCGGCGGGTTTCACGCAGATGCGAAGGTTCTGAGGGCCGCAGCGGCCTTCGAAGCCGCCAGACCTTGGTCGCAGATCCGACCTGCTCAATCGGTAGACCGGGTGCTGACAGCTCAGCGTCCCGCATAGGCATTCTTCGAGTACTGGCGAATCCCAGCTGCGGTCTGGCGCCCCTGGACACAGCTGAAGTGAATATTTCTTCCTGGATCGGCCCGGACGTTCGCGTCCGGGCCGACGTGCTGCCTGCTGTCCAACCGGCCGAGGGCTTGGGATCCTACGGCAGATAGGTGGCCAGGTACTCGATGCTTGAGCGCTTCATTTCTTGAAGCAACGCCTCGTTGCCTCGATCAGGCGACTCTCGGTACGCAAGGTCAAATCCCTTGTCCAGCATGCCGACAAAAATCTGGGTCACAACGCCCAGCGGAACCTGAGGCGCTTCGGGCTTGACGTTGGTAATGGTTCGGGCCAAAAAGGCTGCCAATTCGTCGTCGTGCATACGGTTGGCCCGGATCATGCGGCCGGTGAACTCTGTGGAGAACCAGATAGCACGGAAGGCCGGCGTCTCGTTGAAGAATTCGATATGGGCCTCTACGCCGGCTTCGGCCTTCTGTTTCCAGTCAGGTCCGCCCAGGTCGAAATCAACCTTGTCCAGACGGTTATCCAGGTCCTGCAGGCAAGATACAAGAATTTCCTCAAGCAAGGCCTCCCGGCCATCGAAGAAGTTATAGAGCCAGCCCACAGATACACCTGCCCGCGCCGCCACGGTAGTAGTAGTGACGGCCTCCGGCCCGCCTTCGACGAGAAGATCGATTGCGGCATTCAGCACTGTCTCCATCTTCGACCGGCTCCGCTTCTGTACGGCCGTCCTATGAGCGCCGACCGTGGCGGATGCTTCGGTCAGCAGCTCGGACAGGGAGTGCGGTGGTCCCGACGTCGCAAGGGGATCGACCCCGTCAGGGCTTGGCAGAAGTCCGTCTACCTCGCGCTGTGCTGCCTGACTCATCTGGCGCCCCCTTCGGCCTGCCCAAATACGTAGATGTTTCACCTTTAACCTCAGCCCAGTCTAAGGCGTTCATTACGGATCATGCGTCGCTGCCGGAAATTGCCTATTGCATGAAGTGTGAGCCATGCCTCATACTTCAAATATGAAAGATGAATGTGTTTCATTCTTTCGGACTCTCGCTGGACGCAGCGATGTCCTGCCTGACTACGACTGATCTGCCACCCCTATGTGCGGTAAACCCTCCACAGGAGGTGGCAGAACGATGCGGTCCAACTCCGTCTCATGACAACGACGGTTCCGCATCCTCCCAATGTTCTTTGTCGTGCTCCCCAACAGTGCGCCAAAATTTGAAGAAGGACCCCCCATGGCAACTTCCAGTGCCCTTTCCGCGTCATCTGAACAGACAGAAGTCCATCGCCTCAAGTCCGGTTCCCTTGGACTGGTAGGCATTCTTCTGCTGGCTTTCTCCAGTGCAGCGCCCCTGGTGGGCTGCTTGGGCAACATTCCGCTTGCGGTCGCATTCGGCAACGGGGTTGGAGCTCCAGCCGGATTCATCGTCGCAATGGGCGTACTCCTTTGCTTCGCAGTCGGCTATGTAGCAATGACACGACGTCTCAGTGCGACCGGCGGCTTTTACAGCTTTATCAGCAACGGTCTGAGTAAACCGCTCGGGCTGGCATCAGGGCTATCCCTGATGCTGGGGTATCTGTGCGTCCAGGTGGCAGTGTTGGGGGCAATCGGTTACTTCGGCTCTGCCGCACTGAAGCAGTCCTTCGGGATGGACGTGTCTTGGCTTGTGATCGCAGGTATCGCACTGGTCCTCGCCGCTGTGGCATCGTACTTCGGAGTCGAACTCTCAGCTAAGGTTCTCGGCGTCCTGTTCATCGGGGAAATTATCATTCTTGCCATCGTCAATGGCGCCATCTTCATCAACGGTGGACCGGAGGGCGTAAGCCTTGAACCGATCAACCCCATCAACGCCTTCGGAGGAATCGCCCCAGGCATCGGGATCTTCTTCGCCTTCTGGTCCTGGCTCGGATTCGAAGTGGTACCCAACTACGCTGAAGAATCCAAGAACCCCAAGAAACTTGTGCCGCTGGCAACCTACCTTGCAGTCATTGGCATCGGCCTGATTCTCTTCGTCACGGCTTGGGCAACAATCACGGGTTTCGGAACCGGCAAAGTAGTCGATGAAACAACCGGCCTGTTGGGCCAGTCCTACATCTCTCTCGCACAAACGTATGTTGGCGCCTGGGCAGCCGACTGCATCAACTGGCTTGTGATTACCGGTTGTTTCGCGTCTGTGCTGGCATTCCACCAAACTGTTTCACGCTATATCTACGCGATTGCACGTGAGGGTGTTCTGTTCCCGGGCAAGCTGGGCCACACACACGCGCGCTATGGAAGCCCCCACCACGCTGCCGTTGCGACGTTCTTTGGAGCGGCACTCATTCTGGCACTTTTCACGGCTTTCTACTTTGCGGCTCCTTCGGCCCAGGAATTCGCTGGCAACGACTTCAACACGGCCGCCTACTCCGAGGTCTTTGGCTGGTTCGCCATTGCATGTACTTTCTGGGTCATGCTCAATCAGATTCTGTGTTCCATTGCGACCATCCGGTACCACCGGCTGCCGGCGCACCGCATGCACGCGCACTGGTGGCGGACCATGCTGGCCCCCGGAATCGGAGCACTCGGTCTGGGTGGCGCTCTCTACCTGCTGTGGTCGAATCTCAGCTCCCTCGGGGGCGATATCATCTGGGTCAGTCTCATCCCGTGGTTCTGCATCGGCTGGTTTGTCTTCAGCCTCCTCATCGCATTCTGGCTGAAGGCCAAGCGCCCTGCGGCATACGAAGGACTCGGCCGCGTGCTCTCAACGACGGCAGATGACGCCTAGGAGACTGCTGAACTAATCGGCGGTTGTGGGGCGCGTCGGCTGGACTGGTGGGCCTGGTGGTCAATGGCTGGTCTTATGCAGGGACGCGAGGACGCGCAACGCGGGTATTTGGATGTGGAGGCGCTGGCCGGAGAGTTGTTGGCTCCGGGCAGCGCCTTCAGCTTTTCTGGCCAGGCATCGGGGGCGCCTGTTTCCGGATTCGATGATGGAGGATCTCTTCCCGTCGCGGCGGGGCCGGCCATCGGTTCCGGCGCCGGTGATGGGTCCGGTGCTGGTGTTGCAGGCGTTGCAGGGGCTCTCTGATCGGGAAACGGCCGAGGCGTTGACGTACGATCTGCGTTGGAAAGCCGCGTGCGGACAAGGGCTGACGGATACCGCGTTCCACCCGAGCACGCTGACGTACTGGCGGCGGCGCCTGGCCGGGTCGGGAAACCCGCACCGGATCATGGAAGCGATCGCCGAGGTCGTGGTGGAAACCGGCATCCTGAAGGGCAAGCGCCGGCGGGGTGTGGATTCGACGGTTCTTGATGACGCGGTCGCGAGGCAGGACACCATCACGCAGCTGATCGCGGGGATACGCCGCTTCGGCCATGATGTCCCGGCGGGAAGGAACTGCTGGCCGCCCACGCTAACGGGTATGACTACACGCGTACGGGAAAACCGGACATCGCGTGGGGTGACCAGGATGCCCGGGATGGGCTGGTTTCTGCGCTGGTCACCGATGCGCTGGCGCTGTTGGCCGCCGTCGATCCCGAGACGCTGGAGGGCAGGGCGGCCGATGCGTATGCGCTGCTGGCACTGGTCGCCGGGCAGGACGTGGAACCGGCCGAGGATTCGGACGGCACCGACGGGCGGTGGCGTATCGCCCGGAAGGTCGCACCGGACCGGGTGATCTCCACCGTGGATCCGGACACCCGGCACGCGCACAAGACCCAGTCCCGCCAGCAGGACGGATTCAAGGCCCATATTGTCCAAGACTCTTACCGTAACACCGGCCAATGGTCGAGCGGTCCATCGCGTGGCTCACCCGCGGAAACCGCCGCGTTCCCCACCGCGGCATCAGCCGGAGCAACGCCTGGCTGCAGCTACGGATCGCGGGGCTAAACCTGCGACGCCTGCTCGCCCTCGGACTGACCGCGAACGAAGGATCATGGGCGCTGGGATAAATCGCTGCCCGGACCCCTGCCTATCAATAATCCACTGGATGACGCTCCGGATCTGGGGCAGAATGAACCCAGCGGGCGGAACGACCCCGTTGTCGCACCCAAGGGTGCTGACCAGAACACGCCGCTAGACGGCCACTTGGTGGCGTTCCGCCCGCCCCACCATCCCGCTTATTCGGCAGTCTCCTAGGGCCGACGCCTACTCCCGCATAAGAAAAGTAAGCCGCCCCGGGCTGGGGCGGCTTACTTTTCTTAGTCGTTTGGCGGACTTACGCATCGATGGCTCGCGTCAGCCTCTCATCGTGAGGATCAGTTTCCCACCAACAGCGCGATTCCCTAAACGGTTCAGCGCGACGGCCATTTCATCCCATGGCAGTACTGCGGCAACGTGCGGGTCGAGTGCACCTTGCACCATGAGTTCCAGGAGCTTTGCCAGGTCCCGTCCGAAGGGAAGAGGATCGAAGAACAGTTCGAAACCCAGGATCCTGACCAAGGCCCCGTTGTAAACATCACGGACATTGAACGTACTTGGCTCGTCGGACGAATTACCAAAGGCAACCAGGCGGCCCCGTGGATCCAGCATGGAAAGTGTGCGGCCAAGCACTTGGCCGCCCACCGACTCAATGATCACGTCGAAACGATCGTGGACTTGCTCGATGTTGGATACGACCTGTTTGGCGCCCATGGCCCTGATCGCGTCAGCGTGGGTGCCCTTTGAGACCAGAGCCGTAACCATGGCTCCTGCTCGTGCGGCGAGTTGAACAGCGAACTGGCCAACACCGCCGGAGGCGCCGGTGATCAGGACATGATCGCCGAGGCCCGTCTCGCCCAGCCGCAATGTGCGTAAGGCGGTGAGTGCGGCCGTCGGCAGGGCAGCGGCCTGAGCGAACGTCAGCTCATCAGGAATGGCTGCAATCGAGTCTCGCTGCACGGCGACCATCTCTGCCCAAGCGCCATGTTCCACTATTCCGAGAACCCTCGAACCAGCCCTCAGTTCGTCGCTGGCGTCCTCCATGAGGACACCAGCGAAGTCCCAGCCTGGGATGATGCCTGCGGCCGCAGCGCGAAGTGCACGCATCTCGCCTCGGTTTAGGGAAATGGCATGAACCTCAACCAGGACTTCTTCAGGCTGTACTGAAGGCGTGGGGACGTCCTGGATGGCGATTCGGCCGGGCGCCTCAGGGCTGACGGCCAGTGCACGCATTGTTGACGTGGCAGGTGGTGAGTGTTTCACGGGTCCTCCGGGGGTGCGTTCTGCGGCGGGTTAATGACTAGGCCGGGGAGACAATGACGCCTTCGCGGTAGTCGAAAGCCCTGCGCTGGTGGGTAGTGTCGGAGACTACCCAGATGACAGTGCAGGTTTCGGTGATCGCGTCTACTGTTGCCCGATACGGCTCGCCAACAGATTCACTTACCAGGACGTTCTGGGTAGGCCGAAGCCCGGACCAGTTCTGACTGGTCCGGGCTTCGGTGGTGGAGGCTGTTTCCATCCGCGTGCCTTCCTAAGGAGCTTCTGCGGGGCTGTTGGCAGTGACATAGGTGGAAACGGTCCGCGCTTCCAGCTCGGGGATGATATGTACAGCCCCGATGGTGAGGAAATGTTGCGTCTGCCGATGCAGATCGAAGTCCTCGGCAGTGTGATAGCTCTCAAGGATGACAATCTTCCGGTCATCCTCAACTCCACGGAAGAATTCGTAGGAGATGTTGCCGGGTTCGTCGCGGGTTTGGGCTGCCATTCTTCCCAGATGCCCAAGAACCTCATCCGTGGTTCCTGGCTTGGTTCTGTATCTGGCAACGACATTGAAAGTGCTGGTCATGATGTCTCCTATTGGTCTTGGTGGGATGCGCCGATGGCCACGCCGGCCCCGGCGGGGAGCTCTTGGCAGGCGCGGAAACGCGTGAGCACGTCTGGATCATGGCCCGCGACGACGGTAAGTCCGCGCTGCCGCACTTCTTCCCGGATGAAGGCAAAGGCCTCATACATGGCTGGCAGGTCACTGATTGCCGTAAAAGGCATGTCCCGTTCAAGCTCCTCGTAGAAGTGGACAGCGTCTGAGGCCAGCAGCACTTCGCCCTCCGACGTGGGGACGTAGACAACTGCCTGCCCCGGCGTGTGTCCGCCGACCTCCACGAGCCTGAGTCCCGGCGCCGGTGAGGTTTCGCCCGAGAATAGTTTCAGGCGCCCTTGGGCTTCTGTCAGGCGGAGCTGATCAATCTCGACGTCTTCTGCGTAGAAGGAGAACTGGATGTGCCCAGCTGTGGCGGACGTCCAGAATCTGTATTCTGCTTCCGCCATATGTATCCGCGCGTTCGGGAACAGATCCAGGTTGCCAATGTGGTCGTAGTGACCGTGGGTCACGATGACGTCATCAACACCGGCCGGGGCGATGCCCAGCAGGTTAAGTGCCTCGGCAGGGTGCAACAGCAGAGTGCGGCCACGTCGGCGGCCGGCATCTTCGCCAAAGCCGGTGTCCACAACAACGGTTCCTTCTGGCCCTTGAAGGATCCAGAAGTAGTAGTCAACGGTGGCCGGTCCGTCGTCTTCCCCGTACAAACGGTAGTTAAGGTAGATGTCGCTGCGTTCTGTGGCCCGGGTGCCGACGCGAACGGCGACAACCCGGTAGCCGCCGTCGTTCTTAGCCGGCGCCATTGCCGCCCTCGTGAACGGCCACGGACGGTTCGAGTCCGTCAGCGCCGACCACTTCCCGCCATGCCTCGAAACCAGCCTGGAATGCTACGACGCCGGCTTCCGGAAGCGAAATTTCGATCGCTTCCAGGATTTCGGTCGGCGTGAGGCCAAGGTCGAGCGCTACGCGGATGTGGGACTGGATGTGGCCCTTGGAAGCGCGCATGACGGTGAGGCTGACAATGAAGATGAGTTCCTTGGTCCTACGGTCAAGAGTGCGCTCATCCAAGTAGGCGGCGGAGACGACATGATTGGCAGCCTGAAGTACGGGAAAATCGTGCTTGGCCATTACCTTGTGATAGTCGAGGACGTATCCGCGTTTGCGCGCCATGTCGTCGATGTACGTCTGGGCCTCGGCGGTCTGGTCGTTCAGATCAATGGTCATACTGGTGTCCTTCCGGATGGTGCGGCGATCAGCTGGCGCGCAGCGGTGTGCCGTTGAGTTTTTCGTAGTAACGGGCAAATTCGGTGTGGTCCGGATTGTCGCTGTCCAGGAGCTCGCGCGCCTTCTCGGCGGTTTCCTGTGCGGTGAGCACGATCGGCGCCTCAGCGGACTGCTGGGAAATAAGGTTCCTGGCAATCTTCAGGTCCTTGAGCATCAAGTCCATGGCAAAGCCGGAATCAAAACTTCCAGTCAGGATGTGGCGGGGATACTTGAACTCTGACGCCTGGCTGCGGCCTGTGGAGCCATTGATGACTTCCAGCATTTTCTCCGGTGCAATTCCAGCCGTTGCGGCCACCGTCAGAATTTCGGCGGCCGCCGCGAGGTTCGTGGCCGACAGCAAGTTGTTCAGCGCTTTAGCTGCGTGTCCCGTCCCCGGGGGCCCAACGTGAGTGATGGACTCGCCCAGGTTACGAAGATGCCGTTTGGCACGTTCGACGGCGGTGCTGTCGCCACCCACCATGATGGCCAGCTTCCCGGTCAGGGCTTTTGCCACACCACCGGACACCGGTGCATCGACATAATCGATGCCGAGGGCAGCGGCTTCAGCAGCAAGGGCTGCGGTGCTTTCGGGTTCGGAGGAGCTCATGTCGATGATCAAGGTTCCAGCCTCCAGGCGATTCAGGAGTCCCGGGCTGGTGCGCAGGACGGACTCGATGATCCGGCTGTTGGGGAGCATGAGAATCACGGTCCCTACGTGGGACGGTATGTTCTCCAGGTCCGGCAGAGCTGTGCCGTTCGTAGCCGCAGCTACCTCCGCGGCGACCGCAGGGTTCGTGTCGTAGACGAACAGTTCGCGTCCGGGGGAGTAGTTGATGGCCATCGGCCGGCCCATGTTGCCGAGTCCAATAAAAAGGGACGCGTGATTGTCGGCGATTACCATGTTGACGTTCCTCCGTCGATGGTGAGTACAGATCCCGTAGCGAAACTGGACTCTCTGGCTGCAAGCCAGACAATGGCTTCAGCTACTTCTTCCGGGCGGCCCATGCGGTGCATAGGCGAACGGCCGTTGAGAGAGTCGACGAGTTCTTGCGGTTCTGCCGACTCGGCAATCATTTTGTCGAAGTAGGGCGAGTTGATGGTTCCCGGAGCCACGGCATTGACACGAATGCCTTGATCCACGTGGTCCAGCGCCATGGCCCGCGTCAGCGCCGATACACCGCCCTTGGAGGCCACATATGCGGCGCGGTCGCGGATGCCAACGTTGGCTGTATACGAGGAGGTGTTCACGATCCTGCCGTCACCCGTCTTCGCGAGTTCCGGGATGGCGTACTTTGAACAGAGGTAGACGCCTTTGAGGTTGACGGACATGAGGCGGTCCCAGTTGTCTTCGTCGATTTCCAGCACGTTTCCCGGGAACCCGAATCCCGCGTTATTGCAGAGGACATCGATGCCCCCAAAGTTATCGACGACAGCCTTGATCATGGAGCGGACGCTGGCCGAGTCGCTGACGTCGACGGTGACTGCAAGGGCCTTGGCGCCAGCCTCATCGGCAACTTCCCGGGCAGCCGCTTCGTTTTTGTCGGCGATGACGACGTTGGCGCCAAGCTCGGCGAACCTGAGGGCGGCCGCCCTGCCGATTCCGCTGCCGGCGCCAGTGACTATGACGGTTTGGTCAGTGAAGTTCACGAGGCGTTTCCCTTAAGGTCAATGATCTGACGGATTACTCTGCCTTCGCGGAGTTCATCCATGGCGTGATTGATGTCGTCCAGGGCGATGGTGCCCGAGATGAGTTTTTCTACTGGCAGGACGCCATCCAGGTACATCTGGGCATAGCGGGCGATGTCTTCGGACGGAATGCCGGAACCCATGTAGGAGCCGATCAGTTGACGGGCTTCAACCACCAGGCTCAAGGGCGAGATTTCGAGGCGGGCGTCGGGCCGTGGAAGTCCGACTGTTACCGTGCGGCCGCCTGGTTTGGTCATATCGATGGCACCGGAGAGCGCAGCGGGATTTCCCACACATTCGATCACGGCGTCGAACTTCAGGCCTGCGGCCGCCGCGTCGGCAGGGGTGTAGGCGGCTGTCGCACCAATTTCCAGCGAAGTTTCCAGCTTGGACGGGAGCATGTCGATCGCGACGACTTCGCCTGCACCTGCTGCTATGGCCACAAGAGCAGCTGCAAGGCCAACGCCACCCATGCCAACAATTGCAACGGACTCTCCGGGCCGGACTTTGGCCGCATTGATGACTGCGCCGCCGCCAGTGAGGACAGCGCACCCAAGGAGAGCGCCGACGTCGGCGGGTACACCTTCGGGCAGGGGGACGACAGAATGCTTGTCCACAACGGCGTATTCAGCAAAAGCCGAAACTCCACCGTGGTGGTCCAGGGGTTGGCCGTTGATGCGCAGGCGTCGGTCGCCGTGAAGCAGCGTTCCTTCCGCGTTGGCCTTGGTGCCTTCGAGGCACAGCGCCCAGCCGCTGGAAGTACATGCGGTGCATTCACCGCAACGCGGCATGAAGGTCATCGTGACACGCTGTCCGACCTTCAGGTCGCCACAGTCTTCGCCGAGTTCCTCGATGATGCCTGAACCTTCGTGACCAAGGACCATGGGTACGGCGCATACGCGCACACCGCTGACGCGCGAGAGATCCGAGTGGCAGACTCCCGCGGCTTCCATGCGGATGAGCACTTCGCCGCGGCCCGGTGCGTCAAGTGTCAACTCAGCCACATTGATGGGAGTGGTGTCCCCCCAGGGCGTGGGCGCCCCGATGGTTTCCAGAACTGCTCCTCTGAACTTCATCGTTCTCCTCCAGTCGCCGCCGTCGCCGGCGGAATCATTCTCTGTGAGCCGCATTTGCGCTAATCCAGTATTACAGTAATACCTGCAGGCGTGTCCAGTCCCACATTCGGCGTTATCGCGTATGATGGTGAAACCCTTTAGAAGGAATGCCATGACTATTGACGCCATCCGCAGAACAGCTGCGCCGCTTCGCACGGAAGTGGTCAACGCGCTGCGTCGAGCCATCGTTGCCCAGGAATTTGCGCCCGGGGACCGCCTCGTCGAGACGGTAATGTGCGAGAAGTATTCCGTGAGCCGGACCGTGATTCGTGAAGCCCTCAGGCAGCTCGAGTCCGAGGGGCTCGTAACGATGGTCCCGAATCGAGGCCCTGAAGTTGCCACGCTCAGCATTCACGACGCGGAGAGCCTCTATGAGGTACGCCGTGCACTCGAATCACTGGCCGGCAGCCTTTTCGCCGAGCGGGCGAGTGACGCGCAATGTGCCGAGCTGGTTTCCAGGCTTGGTGAAGTCAAGGTCGCCGTGGCCTCGGGGGACCCTGAAAAGCGCCTGGCCGCTAAAGATCGCTATTACGACGTGCTTCTCGATGGCACCGGCAATGCGGAAATTGCACGGATGTTGCGAAGCGTGAATGCCCGGACTCAGATGCTCCGTACGCTCTCTCTGGCTGCTCCGGGCCGTGATGCCCGGACCATCGCTGAGATCACCCGGATCACAGCTGCGGCAGCAGTCAACCGCGATCCCGATGAAGCCCGCTTGGCCTGCGAAGAGCATGTCCGCAATGCTGCAGAGGCGGCCCTGGGGGAGATGCGCAAACTTCACGCCAGCTGATTCCACACCCTCCAAGCTCCGGTTCGCCCATGGTGAGCCGGAGCTTTTGCTTTGCCTCATGGCGAGTTGACGTGGATCACATGGCGTTCTAAGCTCATAACACCGTAATACGGTCTTATGACATTCCAGTATGTACTGGATCCCCCAACTCTCTGTTTCGAAAGGTTGAGCGTAATGGGCGCATCATCCGCGACACTGGCGTCGCCGCCTTCACCGGCGAAGGTCGCCATGGCCAGCTTCATCGGCACCACGATCGAGTGGTATGACTACTACATCTTTGGCGCTGCCACTGTCTTGGTGCTGAACAGCCAGTTCTTCCCCACCCTTGACCCGTTTGCAGGCACGCTTGCTTCATTCGCCACCTTTGCGGTGGCATTCATCGCCCGCCCCTTCGGTGGCGCGTTCTTTGGACACTTCGGTGACAAGATCGGCCGGAAGAAGATGCTCGTTTGGTCTGTCCTGGCCATGGGACTCGGCACGCTCGTGGTGGGGTTACTCCCTAACTACGCCACCATCGGTATCTGGGCTCCGATTCTGCTCGTGGTCTGCCGGTTCCTGCAGGGCTTCGCAGTCGGCGGGGAATGGGGCGGTGCAGTGCTCATGTCTTTGGAGCACGCCCCAGCCAACAAGCGTGCCTTCTTTGCCAGCTTCCCCCAGGCCGGCGTCCCTGCAGGGACAGTCCTCTCCAGTGGCACCTTTGCGCTGATTGCACTCATGCCCCAGGACCAGCTTCTGGCGTGGGGCTGGCGGATCCCGTTCGTTGCCTCCATCCTGCTGGTCATCGTTGGCCTGTGGATCCGGCTGAAAGTCACCGAGTCTCCTGAGTTCCTGGAAATCCAGGAAAAGAACGAAGTCCCCAAGGTGCCGGCGTTTGAAGTCTTCAAGTACCACAAGCGCTCACTCATGCACGGTATTCTCTGCGGTTTCGCGCCGAACTTCACGTTCTATATCGCCACCGTATTCCTGGTCAGCTATGGCCCCAAGCAACTCGGCATCCCGTCAAGCACGATCTTCGTGGCACTGATGATCGCCGCATCCCTTCAGGTGTTTACGTTGCCGTTCTTCGCTACCTTCGCGGACAAGTACAGCCAGAAGAAGGTGCTGCTGACGGGTTGCGTCCTGGTGGGAGTGGGAGCCTTCCCGGTCTTCGCTCTCTTCAGCACGGGAACATTCTGGGGAATTCTGCTGGCGCTCGTTATCGCGCTCCCGATCCTTCATGGCGTCTCGTACGGCGTGATCTCCGGTTTCACGGCAGAACTCTTCCCCACGGAAGTCCGTTACACAGGCACGTCCCTGGCCTACCAACTCGGCGGCATTGTCACATCAGCACCCGTACCGATCATCGCAACCCTGCTGATTCAGCAGTACCAGTCCAGTAACGCGGTCGCTTGGTACATGGTCATCTCGGCAGTGCTGGGTTTCATTGCCATCGTCACTGCAAAAACCATTCGTGACAGCAAGGCCAACTCCACCGTCCGCGTGGACGAACTGAGCATCTGAGTCTTATCGCGGTTGCAGGGCCGGGGCTATTGTCCCGGCCTCACAACCGAGCACTGTGAGTCCGTTCCCCGAACGCAGAAAGATATTTCATGACTTCAACTACCGGCACACCTCCCGCCATTTCGGAATTGTGGTTCACCCATCTAGCAAATGCAGTGGACAGTGATCGTGAGCTTCAGGTCATCGGCAAATACAGCAACTTCTGGATTGACGCCGTTTCGCCAGGCCACTGGCGGATTGCCCTGAACTTCCACGGTTCCAGTCTCAATCCCAGGCCCTGGAAAGACCTGCCGCTTGACCACATTGTCATTTCGGCTACACCAGATGGCTGGGGACAGATATTCGACCCCCAACCTAAACCGTTGCTGCATGACCTACTCGCGCTCGGAAAGAACAGCCCGGATGTAACTCTAGGTGGTTCCGACGTCGAACTCGTCCGCAACCTCAGGGTCCTCTCACGCCTCGTGGACCTCGGAAAGGCCCTCCATGTCCAGCACTGACACACCAGTAGCCAGCATCGAAGACGTCGTTGGCCGCTACGTAAACCTGCGCTCATCAGGCCGTGACCAGCGCATCTACTTCGAAGAAGCCGGCAGCGGACCGGTCCTGCTTTGCCTGCACACGGCCGGCGCAGATTCCCGACAGTTCAGGCATATGCTCAATGATCCTGAGATCACCAGCCGCTTCCGGGTCGTGGCATTCGATCTTCCCTGGCACGGCCGGTCCCTCCCACCCGAAGGATGGTGGGAAGAAGAGTACCTGCTCACCGCCGATGCCTATGTGGCCATTGTTCGGGACTTCTCGGCCGCATTGAACCTGGAGCAACCCACAGTCATCGGCTGCTCCATGGCCGGGTCCCTCGTGTTGGAGCTGGCCCGTAGGCATGCCGACGAAATCGGCGGAGTCATAGGCCTGTCGGGGGCGCTCAAGGTCAACGGGCGATTCCAAGACTGGTCCCTGCGGCCGGACGTCAATGCCCAGCAAGCTGTCCCCACGTGGACGTCGAGCCTGATGGCACCGCAAAGCCCCGAGGTTTCCCGCCGCGAAGTCTGGTGGATTTACAGCCAAGGTGGTCCCGGCATTTACCGCGGTGACACCTACTTCTACTCCCAGGACCTCGACCTGCGGGGAAAGGGCCACGAAATCGACACCAAGGCCTGCCCCGTATATCTCCTCACGGGTGAGTACGATCACGCCTGTACTCCTGCCGACACGGCAGATGCCATCGCCGAAATCCCGGGTGCGAAGGGTGGTGCCATGAAGGACATCGGGCACTTCCCGATGGCGGAGAACTACCCGCTGTTCAAAACCTACCTCCTGCCGATCCTCGAAGAACTCCACGCGGACGTAGTCGGTAATGACCTTGAATCACTCGCCTTGGAAGGAACCCACAATGCCTGAAACGGCTACTGTAACCCCTGAACTTGAGCGTCTTCTGCTCTCGACTATTCCCACCGGCCTGCTGATCAACGGCGAGTGGCGCGATGCCAGCGGCGGCGGGACGTTCGTCGTCGAAGACCCCGCGACGGGAAAGAAGCTCCTGGAGATCGCGGACGCCACCAGCGCCGACGCGATGGCAGCACTCGATGCTGCCGACGCCGTACAAGCGTCCTGGGCGCGGACAGCCCCTCGCGTCCGGGCCGAGATCCTGCGTCGCGGTTTTGAACTCGTCACCGAACGGGCCGAAGACTTTGCGCTGCTGATGACCCTGGAGATGGGCAAGCCCCTGGCTGAGGCACGCGGCGAAGTGACCTACGGCGCGGAGTTCCTGCGCTGGTTCTCAGAGGAAACCGTCCGTGATTACGGCCGCTACCTCACGTCCCCTGAGGGGAAGAACAAGATCCTCGTCCAGCGCAAGCCCGTGGGGCCATGCCTGCTCATCACACCGTGGAACTTCCCGCTGGCGATGGCCACCCGAAAGGTTGCCCCGGCAATCGCGGCCGGCTGCACCATGGTCCTTAAGCCAGCCAAGTTCACGCCGCTGACTTCGCTGCTATTCGCCCAGGTGATGCAGGAAGCAGGTCTGCCTGCGGGTGTGCTGAACGTTGTCGCTTCATCATCCGCGTCAGCGATCTCGGGTCCCCTGATGAAGGACTCGCGGCTTCGGAAGGTTTCCTTCACGGGCTCGACGCCGGTCGGCCGACGACTGCTCGCGGATGCGTCCAACAATGTGCTGCGGACGTCGATGGAGTTGGGCGGCAACGCGCCGTTCATCGTTTTCGAGGACGCTGACGTGGACAAGGCAGTCCAGGGCGCGATGGCAGCGAAGATGCGCAACATGGGAGAAGCCTGCACCGCAGCCAACCGTTTCCTGGTGCACGAATCGGTCGCAGATGACTTCACCTCGAAGTTTGCTGCGGCCATGGGTTCACTGACGCTGGGCCGAGGCACTGACCCGGGTACCGCCGTCGGGCCCATCATCGATGGTGGTGCCCGCAAGGACATCCACGCTCTGGTCACCGAAGCAGTAGAGCAAGGGGCCACTGTGGCAACTGGCGGCGCACCGCGCGACGGCGCTGGCTACTTCTACCCGCCCACCGTTCTGGCCAACGTCCCGCATGATGCAACGATTCTGGCCAGCGAAATTTTTGGCCCCGTTGCTCCGGTCACCACCTTCCGCGCTGAGGAAGAAGCCATCCGCCTGGCAAATTCCTCCGAGTACGGACTGGCTTCCTACCTCTTCAGCCGCGACCACGCACGGATGCTCCGCGTCGCAGAACAGATCGAGTTCGGCATGGTCGGCTTCAACAGCGGCATGATCTCCAATGCGGCTGCTCCGTTCGGCGGCGTCAAACAGTCCGGACTCGGCAGGGAAGGTGGAGCCGAAGGCCTCGCTGAATACACCACCGCGCAGTACATCGCTATTCCAGACCCCTACGCGGATTAATACGGTGCTCCCGCATTGGTAAGCGCGGAGCATCGCCCACACACTGGCCCCCGCCCTTTGCTCGCAACAGGGGCGGGGGCCATTCCATGCCCAAACGGACGTCAACAGAGAGGTTGTCTTCATGCAAAGGACAAGCACAACACCACTTCCCGGTACCACAGAACCATCCGCAGCCACCCGCCGCAAGACTGCCCTCGCGGTGGGCATCGGCAACTTCATGGAATGGTTCGACTTTGCCGTTTATGGCTTTTTTGCCAGCATCATCGGGAAACTGTTCTTCCCTGAAAGCACCCCAATTCTTTCCCTACTGAGTGCGTTCGCAGTCTTTGCCGTGGGCTTCATCATGCGTCCTTTGGGCGCGTTTATCCTTGGCCCCATAGGCGACAAGCATGGTCGCAAGGCAGCGCTCGTATGGTCAGTTCTGCTCATGGGCGGGGCAACAACCGTCATGGGCCTTCTCCCCACATACGCAGTGGCCGGCCTGCTGGCACCAATTCTGCTGGTCATGTTGCGTTGCGTGCAGGGTATTGCCGCTGGTGGCGAGTGGAGTGGCTCTGCCGCCTATTTGGTGGAAAGTGCCCCGAACAATAAGCGGGGGCTATACGCCAGCCTCATCTCCGGGACCGCCGCCTTGGCGTTCATCGTCGGAAGCTTCGTGGCGCTTGGGCTTAGCTCTGTACTTTCCCCGGAAGACCTGTCGGGCTGGGGATGGCGGCTTCCGTTCCTCCTAGCGGCGCCCATGTCCCTGGCCGGACTCTATATCCGCATGAAGCTAGGGGATACTCCCGTCTTTGAGAGCATGAAGTCGGAAGACCGGCTGGCTGGTTCACCTCTGGCAAAGGCAGGCACGAAGGGCCATAAGCCGATCCTGATCACATTCGCGTTCTCCAGCGTCTCCGGGCTCGGCATCTATTATCTGGCGACGTACATGAACAACCACCTGACCACCTCGCTTGGTTTGGACCGTGCCTCAGCGCTAACGCTCAGCGGTGCCGGCTTGTTCATCTATCTGCTGATGTGCCCTTTGGCAGGCATCCTGTCTGACCGCTTTGGTCGTCGCAGCCTGAATATTCTTGGAACCGTAGGTTTTGTTGTGCTGTCCATCCCGTCCTTCCTGCTCATGGGAACAGGGAACGGCGTGGCAATCGTTGCGGGGCTTATCCTCTTCGGGGCCTGCCAAGCACTGTGCAGCGTAACCAACGTGGTATTGCTCGTGGAGCTCTTCCCCGCCTCCACCCGGTCCAGCGGCAGCGCACTCGGTTACAACCTGGGACTCGCCATCGTCGCCGGCCCTGGACCGCTAATCGCAGCAGCGCTGGCAAGCTCGACAGGAACGTCGACGTCGGCGGCCTGGTACATGGCAGTGGTGGCACTCATTGCGGCTCCCATCCTTCTGAAGTGGCTCCCGGAAACATTCAAGAAGGACATCCATGCCGGTTAGGCAGTGTCAGGATCAAAGATCATGCACGCCGCTGGCCGATCGGAGTGGGAAACGGGGGATAGATGGTGTTCTCTGAACGACTCCGGATGTTGTGGAGGGGTCTTGTCGAAGCAGGTTGTGATGGGCTCTACAAATCGATGCCTATCCCACTCCAGGATGAGGTCTCCGGTAGCAATTAGGGCTAGAGCCGGATGAGCCTCGGGCTACGCCTCAAACATTGCTTAGCGACGGGTTCTGTACGTCTTCGAGTTTGGTTGGGTCGGCAGCTATGCCTGCGTCAGCATGAGGCGTTCGACCCAACCGAATCCATACAGAGCCACTCATCCAACCTCCCGGACGATGCCCGGACACGTGGGCGCAATAACGAACAGTCCAACGCCGGGTAGAACTCCACTTCAGTTGATTCCAAGAAGCGTCTTCTCGGCTTCGGCTTTCAGGGCGGCGAACAGCGGCTGCCGCAGCGTTCGCGCAGGCAGGTCCGCTTCAGGATGCCACTGGATGCCGACAACCCAGTTGTCGTCTACCGACTCGATAGCCTCGAGGAGACCGTCGTCGGCCACCGCGGTGGGGCGCAGTCCGTTGCCTAGACGATCAACAGCCTGATGGTGGAAGGATGCCACCGGAATCCGGGAAGCACCATCGAAGACGGCGGCAACGCGGCTTTCCCGCCCGAGTTCCACGTCATGAACGGAGAAATCCCGGGAGCCTGCTTCGCCTTTCCAGACATGTGAGACGCTGCTTGATGCTAAATCGATGTGCAGGGAACCGCCGTAAGCGACATTGAGTAGTTGCATACCGCGGCATATGCCCAACACGGGGATGCCGTGGTCTATCCCGTACTGGATGACTGCGAGGTCAAGGCTGTCTTGTGCCGCATCGACTCCGAAAAGAGAAGGATCCTCGGCTGACGCGCCGAAAAGGACCGGGTTAACGTCCCCGCCGCCTGGGAGGACGAATCCATGGCAGGCAGCGAAAGTTGCCTCGAGCTCCAGATCGCTGGCTGGACCGATAAGAACCGGTTCAGCGCCGGATTCCACGATCAGGGAGACCACTGCGTCAAAGGCCCTCTCAGCCTCCTTCAGGACTGGGTCCGAGACTCCGCAACCGAGGCCGGAGAGGCGGACTGGAATGCCGATCCTGGGGGAGTTCGTTGCAAATGTGGCCAAAATATGCTCCTGAGTGGGGTGTCGACCAGCTATAACTGGTTGCGAAACGCTTAGGTATTAGGTATGAGCCAAATACCTTAACAGGATGACGTCACCCACTGGAGCCTGTCAACTGGATTGAAAATGCCCATCATGGCTACATCCGATCATCTCTTGACACCTGAAAGTGTGTCATGTTTCATAGTTGGAAGGTCAATGGACCATACCTAAGACCTTTACAGCGGAGATGGGCTAGCCAATCACTGCGGTCTCAGTCGCACTTGTGGGCCGCCGCCCTTTCTCACTACTCCTTGGGAGCATTTAGATGAAGAAGCAATCCTTTGCCGCCGTCGCCCTGACGATCGGGGCTCTCGCCCTTACTGCATGCGGTGGCAACGCAAACTCGAGTTCGTCAAGCAGCGCCTCCGGTTTTGGCGACTGCAAAGTTACTGGCCAGCCGGACAGCATCAAGCTCAAAACCCAAAAGCCCGATGTCCTAACGGTTGCCGTCGCTCTGCCGAACCCTGGGTGGTCCAATGGCTCCGGCCCGGATTCGGTTAAGAGTGGATTCGAGTACTGCATGGCGGCGGACATAGCCCACCGTGCAGGCCTCAAATCAGTCCAGCTGAAAAACCTTGCCTGGGACCAGTTCATCTCCGGGACGGCATCCGGCTATGACATTGGACTGGCCACGGTGACCATCACTGATAAGCGGAAGGAGGTCTTTGACTTCTCACGGCGTTATTTCTCATCAAACCTTGGCATAGCCACCAAGAAGGATTCAAAGGTCACGGCCGATACTCTCCGTGACTCCAAGGTCGCCGTCCTCCAGGGCAATGTAGGCGCGCAATGGGTGGCGGATGTGCTCAAGCCCACCAAACCCGCAGCCGTGTTCCAGTCCGCCTCGGAAATCTTCACGGCGCTCAGCGCCGGACAGGTTGACGCAGTTGTTACTGACACCACAATCGCCCTCATCAGTGTAAAAGAAACCGGAGGCGCTCTTACCGTAAAGGGGCAGATAGCCCTCGATCAGGGCTATGGGGTTGTACTGCCTCGCAACTCCGAGAACACCTCTGCCGTCGATAAGGCCGTCGGTGACCTGGACTCTGACGGGACACTGAAGTCGCTGGCCGCCGACTACCTTCAGCCAACCTTTGGGGTTGACCCCAACTCCATTCCGTTCTGGACAGTGAAGTGACCTCGGTAGCTGCCTCGGCGCTAGCTGGCGCCGCGCGTCTCAGCCCTCCGCCGAAGAGTCGAGCGCTATCGTCGGCAGCCACAGTCTTCGCCGCGATCCTTGTATTGGCAGTCGCGGCCCTCGGTGCAGCAGCCATGAATGGATCCGAAGAAGGCACCACTCCCCATGTTATTGGCTGGCTTTTGAGTACCGTGGGGGTGCTGACTGCCGGCGGGGTACTGTGGATCGCTGTACGGTCATTGCGCCGGTCCCTTCGTGCGTCCCGTCAAGTGAATGAGGGGCGGATTCTCGACGCCCGAGCGAGCGGTGCGGCATCACTGAATGATGCAACCTTCACCTTCGGGCTTGGCATTGCAGTCCTCATTGTCATCACCGCCGCAGTGATGCTCACGGTCAACGATTCTGTTATCCAGAAGACATTCCTTCGTTGGGACCTCATGGCTGCGAGCGCGGGTGACGTCTTTGCGGCCTTTGGCCTGAACATTTGGATCGCCGTGATCACCGAAATCTTCGTCCTCGCGTTCGGTTTACTGCTGGCAGTAGCCCGCCTTGCCCCCGGAAACGCCTGGCGGCCGGTACGAGCCATTGCCATCGCCTATGTCGACTGCCTGCGCGCCGTGCCGGCTATCATCGTCATCTATCTGGTGGGATTTGGCCTGCCTCTACTACAGCTACCCGTACTGTCAGATCTGCCGCCGGAGTGGTTCGCCATTATTGCGCTGACTCTGACGTTCAGCGCTTACACCGCCGAGACATACAGGGCTGGCATAGAAGCAATCCACCCGTCACAGTGGTCCGCTTCCCGTTCGCTCGGATTCTCATTCGGAAAGACACTCCGGTTCGTCATATTGCCTCAAGCCGTGCGAGGCGTGATCCCGCCCCTGCTCAGCTTGTTCATCTCGCTGCAGAAGGATACTTCGCTGGTAAACATTATTGGCACGATGGACGCGTTCAACCAGGCCAAGTTCTATTCATCGGCGAACTTCAACCTTTCGTCAGTCACAGTGGTGGCCGTCCTCTTTATCTTGATCACTATCCCGCAGACCCGCTTCGTTGATTGGATGCTGGCGCGAGGCGTTTCCCGCCGTGGACGAAAGGGAAGCAAATAATGTCTTTCATTGAATTGGTCGGCCTACACAAGAGCTACGGTGCCCATACTGTGCTGCAAGGTATCGACCTACAGGTCGAGCAGCATCAAGTAGTCACTCTGATTGGTGCCTCCGGATCCGGAAAATCTACCCTGCTGCGATGCATCAATGCCCTGGAGCCGATAGATACAGGCGAGATCCGCATTGACGGAGACGTGGTCAGTGGACCCGGCGTCAATGTCAACAGTCTTCGCCGGACCGTGGGAATGGTATTCCAGTCCTTCAACCTTTTCCCGCATATGAGTGTCTTGGATAACGTTGCCATCGGTCCAATCAAACTCCTTGGGCTTCGCCCGGATGTTGCGCGCGAACGCGCCTACGCTCTTCTTGAACGGGTCAACCTTGGAAATCGCTCAAGCTATTTTCCGGAGCAGCTTTCCGGTGGGCAACAGCAGCGCGTAGCGATCATGCGAACACTCGCGATGGAGCCCAAGGCTGTGCTCCTGGACGAAATCACTTCCGCCCTTGACCCGGAGTTGGTTGCCGAGGTCCTCAACATCGTTCGTGAGCTCGCGGCAGACGGGATGACAATGATGCTTGCCACCCACGAAATGCACTTCGCTCGCGAAGTATCCGACCTCGTCGTCTTCTTGGAGCAAGGACGGCTCCTGGAGCAAGGCCCTCCGGAGCAGGTGTTTGGTGATCCCGTGCAACCACGCACGCGTGAATTCCTTCGCCAGATTGTGGAGGCTGGGCGTCTCTAACATCTGAATCTGAAGCTGTAGCCCGGCAGCACCTCACCATACGAGGAGGCTGCCGGGCCTTCGTCGTGAACAGCACTGACAACACTGACTCTAAGAAATGAAGCAAGTATCGGGCAACGGCCTGTCTTAGCCCGATACGTGAACTAATCCGTATCGAGCTCTGGGTTCCAGACATGGCGCAGGTCTGTCTGTGGAAGGCCCCTGCAAGGCCTAATCAGCTTCCGACTTGAGTATTCTGATGATTTCGTGGCGCGTATGTTCGATATGGTCCCGCATCGCCTCGTGTGCCAGCAGGGGGGCTCTGTCCTTGATTGCTTCAAATACGCGCTTATGCTGTCGTTGATCGTCCTCGACAGGATCCGGGTGTTCCAGCATGTCCGCCGGACTGAAGAACTCGCTTCTCGCATTTCGAATGGCAGCCTCCAGCCGCTTACTCCCTGCGGCCCTTGCTACTGCATCATGGAAGGCAGAATCTGCAAGCCTGTATTCGGCCCGGTTGGACGCGGCGGCCTGTTGGTTGATGGCGGCCATCATGGCGTCGAGGTCGTCTTGAGTTCGCCGGGTGGCGGCCAGAGTCGCAGCATGGGACTCCATTGCAACCCTCACGGTGGTCAGGTCGTCCAGCTCTTCCTCTTGCTCCAGAATGCTGCGACGCCACTCTGCAAGTGGCTGGCTCAAGGCCGTGACGAAATTGCCTCCGGTCTTGCCCCGCCGGACGACGATGTAGCCCTCCTCTTGCAGTTGCTTGAAGGCTTCCCGGAGGCTCACCCTAGCTACGCCCAGAGATTCAGCAAGTTGCCGCTCCGGCGGAAGCCTGTCTCCGGGTCCGAGTTCGCCTCGCCGGATCAGTCCCTTGACGTACTCCGCGACGCCTTGCGGAACTGACACTGAATTCACTTCATTGGGCATGGTTCCATCTTAAGGCCAAACAGCGATACCGGGCTGCTCGCCAGTCCGTGTTGGCGACGTGGGAAGTTCGGCGCGACAATCCGGCTTCCGCTAGTTCGATCTTGAGCTACACAGGCAGACGTCGGTGCTAACCTGGACGTCTGCCTGCGTCTTTCGTAGAACCCCATGACACTGTGCAGAAGGTGAAAAGGAAACAGCCTTTCCTAGGCCGCGACTGTCTCGTGGAGCGGGGCTGCGGGCAGCGGGGGCTGGGTGCGCTGCCATGCGGAGCCGTAGCGTGTGTATTGCGCTGGCGGTTGGATCGAAAGTCGAAGGTCGTCGGCTGCGGTGCGTGCCCAGAATGGATCCTTGAGCATCTCGCGGCCGATGAAGACCAGATCGGCGCGGCCGTTGCGGAGGATCTCCTCCGCCTGCCGGCCGGTCTCGATAAGCCCCACGGCGCCGGTGAGGATACCGACCTCCCGGCGGATGAGCTCCGCAGCGGGGACCTGATAGCCGGGGAACGAGGACACTTTGACGGGTGCGCTGCCGCCGGAGGATGCGTCGATGAGGTCCACGCCCTGCTCCTTCATCCACTTGCCGAAGACGATGAAGTCCTCCGGGGTGTTGCCGCCGACGACGTAATCAGTGGAGGAGATCCGGACGAAGAGCGGCCCTTCCCATTCGGTGCGGACTGCGTCGAGAACTTCGCGGACGATGCGGTAGCGGCCGGCGTGGTCTCCGCCGTACTCGTCGGTGCGTTTGTTCGAGATCGGGGAGAGGAACTCGTTGAGGAGGAAGCCGTGGGCGGCGTGTACCTCGAGGACGTCGAACCCTGCCTTCGTGGCGCGCACCGCCGCGGCACGGAACGCTTCGACGATTTCGGCGATGCCCTTCTGGGTGAGTTCCTCAGGGACGCGGGAGTCCGGTCCCCACGCGATCGCGGAGGGAGCGACGGCGGTCAGCTCGGGGAGGCCGAGTTGTCGTCCGGCGTGGCCGATCTGCACACCGATCCGGCCGCCGACCAGGTGGACGGCGTCCACGATGCGGCGGAGGTTCGGGATCTGCACGTCGTCCCAGATCCCGAGGTCGCCAGGACCGATCGGGCCGTTGGGCGCGACGGCTGCGGTCTCGGTCATGACCAGACCGGCGCCGCCGAGGGCGCGGGATCCGTAGTGCATGACGTGGAAGTCAGTGGCGACTCCATCGGCTGTCGCGGAGTGCATGCACATCGGCGACATCACGATGCGGTTCCGGAAAGACACCCCACGGATCGTGAAGGGCTCGAGAAGTGTAGACAAGAAATTCTCCTAAAAACTGCCAGTGACAAGCTGTGGGATCGAGCGTGCGTCAGGCATTGCGGGCCGACAGCACGGTCATGTTGTGTTGGTACTGCTCTTTTTGGGCGGCTGCGCGAGCGGGTTCCACGTCAAGCGCAGCCTTATTCTTCATGTGTCCCGTAGGGAACGGGAGGGCATCGGGATGGCTCGAAGCAGCCACCCCGATGCCTGCGCGCGCTAGCTCGCGGGGGTGGAATGCGTGTAGAACGTCTTCGCCACGATCTGCCACTCACCGTTCGTATTGAGCAGGTGGAAGAAGTCGCTGAAGCGGAACCCGTCGAGATCGTCGGTATCGACCCGCGCGCTGGCGACATTGCCCACGATGTCCACGGTTACGACCGCGGAGTTCGGGTTCGAAGGCTTGAAATCCTTTTCGATCCCGTCGAACAGCGCTTGAATCGGCACACGCGATACCGCGGATTCGGCGGTGGTAAACATCACCGCGTCAGCGTGGAAGGCCGGCCGCATGAGCGAACCGTCTGCATTTTTGCAGCCTTCGAGGTACTTCGACAGCGCCTCCAGCACGGCGTTGTATTCCTGGACGTAGGTTTTCTCGGACACCAGCACTCCTTGCATTCAAGTCTATTCTGTAGCGATCGCTACAAATGATACTGTAGTGACCACTACAGTATTTCGTCAACTCCGGGAGGCGCTCATGTCCAAGTTGAATGCAAAGCCACGAGACGTCACCCGCGGTCGACGCCGTGGCTTCGACGAGAAGCAGGCGATGGAAGCCGCTATGGACATGTTTTGGGAGCATGGCTACGAGGGGACGTCGGTAAGCCAGTTATGCGCGGGCATCGGAATCAATCCGCCGAGCCTGTATGCAGCGTTCGGCAGTAAAGCGCAACTGTTTATCGACGTCGTTGATCACTATGAGCGCACCTTCTGGGATCCAGTATGGGAAACCTTCGATAAACAACCGCGCGTAGCAGATGCATTCCGCCGTTTCTTCAGCGACTTTGTGGGCGTGATATCGGTTCCGGGGACCCATCTCGGATGTCTCGTGGTCCAGTCCGCAGTGAGTTTGGAGGACCGCACCAGCGAAGTCGCACGCGCCCTCGCGGCTATCGGAGACGACGGAGTGCGCCGTTTTCAGGGCAAGCTCGAGTTCGGTATCCGAGACGGACAAATTCCAACAGACACCGACACCCTGGCACTAGCGCACGCCATTAATATGATCTCCGAGGGGCTCGCGCTCCGAGCGCATGACGGCGTCCCGCCAGACATGCTTCGACGGCAGGTGGCAGCAGGGCTTCGCATGATTCCGGAATCGGAATAGAAGCGACGGGGTGCGGGGCGAGTGAGTTGTTGGTGGAAAAATAGGCGCTACTCCGGGTGCTGCCGGACTCTGCATCGATCTTGGCGTTCCCGCGCTCCTCTCCGGATTCGAATGCCTGGCACCAAGCCTCCGCAGGCGGCCGCCATTTAAGATCGTGCACACATTAAGTAGTGCAGGATTAGCCGATACCATCTTCCGCGTTTCCGCTCCATCAATTCCCGCCATGCTGGCTTGACCCCGAATCACTGAGAGCAGATCCTGCGTGGCAGCTGACGGATTTGAGGTTGTGAGACAGCTCATGGTCTGGTCGCGGCAGACAGAGAAGCGTAGCGTCTGATACGTCAACAAATACGGTGGTCGCAGCCGGGAGCCGCGTCGATGGCCGCACAAGAACCCCTTTCGAAGGGATCGGACATGGCGGGATGGAATGCAGAAACTGCGGCAGGGCCGTTGGGGAGCGGGGCGGTCACATTAGTGGAAGGATCGTCCTTCTGCATCTCCTCGTCCAACGGAGACATCCTGCCGGGCCACCCCCAGGGAGTTTTTGTTCAGGACACGCGGATTCTGTCCAACTGGGCCCTGACTATCAACGGCCAATCGCTTGAACCACTGTCAGCGGAGACGAAGGAACCCTACCGGGCACTTTTTATCGGCCGCGTTCCCCGTTCAGACGGCTATGCAGACAGCCCGCTAATTGTTGAGCGGCTACGCGAAGTAGGTGCTGGGCTCCTGGAGCAGATCACCGTTCGGAATTATTCGGTAAGTCCAGTCGAATGTCTGGTCCGCCTCAGCGTTGAGGCTGATTTCGCCGATGTGTTCGAAGTGAAGGAAGCCAAGATCGAGGGGCGTTGGGACGCAAGTCGACGACCGAACAGTGATTCACTCACCATTCAGGCAGTCTGGGGGGAGGTCAGCAAAGGGGTTGTTATTACGGCCATTGGTGCTCAGGTGGAAGCGGGTGCTCTGACATACCGGACGGTGGTGGGGCCAGCGAGCGACTGGAAAGCTGTAGTGAGCGTAGTGCCGTCTGGTGACCGAGCCGATCATGTGGAACCGTTCATGCATCCGGACCTCCGCGGACCGTCACCCAGCGATCTGCGCCGCCGGGGCTGGGTGGCCAAAATCCCGGTGTTGCAGATGGGTAACCATTCCATCGAGCGGACCTTGCAACGCAGCTACGACGATTTGGGGGCCCTGCAGATCGAGGATCCGGATCATCCGGAGCGTGTGGTTGTAGCCGCGGGGGCGCCCTGGTTCATGACTTTGTTTGGTCGGGACTCGCTTTGGACGTCTCTAATGGCGCTTCCCGTTGACCCATCCCTGGCCTTGGGCACCCTGCAAACGCTGGCGGAGCGCCAAGGCAGGGTGGTGGACCCCGTTACCGAGGAGGAGCCCGGCAAGATCCTCCACGAGGTCAGGCTTGATGTTTCCACCGGGCTGGCTTTGGGTGGCAAGTCCGCCTACTACGGCAGCATCGACGCGACTCCGCTGTTCGTGATGATGCTCGGGGCGGTGAGCCGCTGGGGGTTTTCCCCGGATACCACCGCTGCTCTGCTGCCCCATGCCGACCGTGCTTTGGCTTGGATCCGGGACTACGGGGACAAAGACAGCGACGGATTTGTCGAGTACGCGCGCCTCAACGATCAGGGCCTAATCAACCAGGGATGGAAGGATTCGTGGGATGGCATAAACTTTGCCGACGGTACCCTGGCGGAGCCACCGGTGGCGTTATGCGAAGTGCAAGCGTATGTCTACGGCGCGTATGTTTCACGGGCCTGGATGGCGTACGACGTCGGTGACGAGTCGCTGGGGGCCGAACTCATGGACCGCGCGGAGCGGCTAAAGAAGCAGTTCAATGAGCAGTTTTGGCTGCCAGAGCGTGGCTACTACGCCATCGCACTGGATCGCGACAAGCGTCCGGTCGATGCGTGCGCGTCCAACATGGGTCACTGTCTTTGGTTTGGCATCGTCGACGACGACAAGGCGCCGCTGGTGGTTGAAAGACTAATGTCTCCAGAAATGTTCAGCGGTTGGGGAATCCGGACTCTGGCCAGCGACATGGGAGCCTATAACCCTGCGAGCTATCACAATGGTTCGGTCTGGCCCCATGACAACGCCATCATTGTCATGGGACTGGTACGTTACGGCTTCGTTGAGCAGGCGCAACGTATTGCCACCGCGTTGCTGGAGGGCGCCGAGTACTCCAACGGACGGCTGCCCGAACTTTTCTGCGGCTTTGATAGGGGACAGGTGGCGCAGCCCGTGCCCTATCCCACTGCTTGTTCGCCGCAGGCATGGGCAGCAGCTGCTCCGATCGCGCTGGTGACGAGCCTGATGCGATACGACGCGCACGTTTCGCGCGGCGGCCTGTGGCTGGATCCGGCGCTCCCGGAGTCCTTTGGCCAACTACATATCACCAACGCCCCGACGGGCCGCGGACCCGTCACTATCGATGTCCTCGGGTCCGAATGCACAGTAAGCGGACTGGCCGAGGGCTTGACGCTTTACCGTGGGCACCGGCCATGGATGACTGAGCTTGTGGATCAAGCCAGGCAGCACTCGAAACGGATGCCACGGGGCTAGGGTAAGCACAGGGAGCAGGCTCAGCGTACCCACGAGTTTGTCGCGTTTGTACTCAGGGTTTCGCGCCTGGAATCGCCGACGGCTTTGAGACTGGCTCGGCGCACGAGCCACCAGTCCGGCGTCACGTCACTCGGAGCCTGAGGCGGCGCACGGTTCCCACGTTCTTGACCATGCGGATCCCGTCCTCAAATGACTTGGGAGGTCCTTCATTAGACGCGGGCTGACGATCCGGAGTTCTTCCTCGCGGAAGGAGAGGCTCTTGACTTGCTTTCCCCGTTGCTTGAGCATCACGGGGGTCGCTGTCTTCCTTTACGGCATGTCGAGGTGGGTTTTGTAGGCGGTGTTTTTGTTGGTGTTCCAGCCGGCGATGATGCCGGCTCCGAGCATTTGGTCGCTGAGGCGTGCGAAGCGGTAGCCGGAGTCTGTGTCGAGGGCGAGTTGCATGTATTGGTGTGCTTTGGAGCCTCGGCCTTGCCACCAGTTGATGTAGCCGATGGTGGTGAGGATGGGGGCTGCGTGTTGAGGGCTGGTTCTGGTGTAGGCGTGGATGAGTAGTTGTTGTGCCCATTCGATGCGGGACCATTTGGGTGGGGTGTTGGTTTGGGCGAAGAGGATGTGTTGTGGTGGTTCGTTGATGCCGGGGATGTCGGTCATGAGCCGGTCACGGATGTGAGGGAATTGGAAGTTCGCGATGAGGGTGGCGCAGTCCTCGTCGGTGGGGAAGTCCCTTGATTCGAGCATGCCTGTCCAGAGCAGGCTCGCTTCTCGTGCAGCATCATCAGGGGGCTGTGTGCGGATGGTGTTCATGCGTTCTTCGACGGCGGTTGATTTCGCTGTTTCCTGTGTCGCAGCTGGGAGCATGATTCGGTTGGTGGGTTCGATGGTGCTGCCGCGGTAGATGAATTCGGCGTTGACCTGGCTGTACTCAGTCGAACTGAGTGGAAGTCTGATGTCCTGCCCGGCCTCGCTGTCGTAGGGGGAGTAGGCGTCGTTGCCAACGAAGATCCCGTCACGGATGGTGATGCCGTTTTCGGCGAGGACTCCGGTGAGAGCTGCAATGGTGGCTGCCTGCGGTTTGGGCTGACCTGGTTCGCAGCAACTCGAGGTGTAGACGGCGAAGACGATGCTTGTCGCGGTGGTGTCGCTGGTGAGGTAGCTGCTGACGGTTCGGGCGTAGGGGAGTTCGGTTCCGGGTTGGCGGGGGAGGTCGATGCGGAGGGTGGCGCCGACTTTGTTCTCATCCAGGGTGATGCAGACGAGGCTTTCCGTGGGCCAGAAGCCGAGGGTGTGCCCGATGAAGCTGAGTAGATCTGCGGGGTCTTTGATGGTGAGCTCATTCATGTCCTTTTCCTTTGCCCTTGCGTTGTGCCTGTGGTCGTTAGTTCTGTGGGTCGTTCTGATAGGGGACCTTGCGCTGGGGTAGGGGCTGGAGTGCAACTTGGGGGACCGGGACAGGGACGGAAAGTTCGGGAGGATGGGAGCGACGCAGGAGCGCCGAGCGAAGTTTCCGGAACGGGGCCGGCGCGTGAGCGCCCTGGTTGCGCGGAGGCCCCGCCCAGCAATGATCGGAATATCAGAATGACAAACAGCGGTGTTGCTTCTGGTAATTCATGCGCGACCGTGGGCACAGCACCATGACTCTGGCGACGTGTATTTCGGCGTGGGCCACAGTGGGTGGAGAGGGCTCCCGTGAGAAGAAACTTCTAGTCAGTGCCCTCGGGCGCGTCGAAATGCAGGGGATTCCGGGCCGGTAATTGATGGTCCAGGGTTTCAATGCGCGTCAGTCATGATGCCTTGGACACGGGCCAAGACGGCTCCCGACTATTAGGTGTGATGATTCTGTACTGGCATCTTTGGGATTGATGCGTGCTATTCGGGGAGCTTGAGACTTGCTGCTGTGGACAAAAGAAGGCGACGGAGGCAGCGTTCGCTGAGGTCCTCAGGGCACGTGGCCGGCATGTGGTGGGCGCAACTGATTCCGCATTACGTCGGAGGGCGAGTACCAAGTAGTGAACCTGCAAAAGTCTCCAACGCGTCAAGGTTGGGTTTGGGCGACTTTGCGGGGACGGAGTGCACGCATTAGAAAATCCTGGTCATGCCGTTCCATCCGGTTCCGATTTGGCGGGGTGTCAGCCATCCGCCGGTGCCGTTGCCGGGGTAGAGCCATAGGGCTCCGGAATTGTCGCGGGACATGACATCGGCTTTGGCGTCGCCGTTGAAGTCACCGGGTCCCAGGATTGTGGTCATGCCGTTCCATCCGGTTCCGATTTGGCGGGGTGTCAGCCATCCGCCGGTGCCGTTGCCGGGGTAGAGCCATAGGGCTCCGGAATTGTCGCGGGCAATGACATCGGCTTTGCTGTCGCCGTTGAAATCGCCGGGTCCCAGGATTGTGGTCATGCCGTTCCATCCGGTTCCGATTTGGCGGGGTGTCAGCCATCCGCCGGTGCCGTTGCCGGGGTAGAGCCATAGGGCTCCGGAATTGTCGCGGGCAATGACATCGGCTTTGCCGTC